>JAGMFA010000034.1 GCA_023127875.1 Candidatus Zixiibacteriota bacterium | reverse complement strand
TCAAGTTGGTGAAAAGATTGGAAAGTTTCTGCCCCGAGGTCAAGGCTGTGGGAATATAAGGCTTCCACCCATCCAAACGAAACTGAAATAAAGAACCCTCGCTTTCCTCCCTTTGGGAAAGGAAAAGGGAAAGCCGGGGTGGGGTGTCGCTTAACAAATCGATCCAGTCGATCTTTGAAACTATCCTTTCCAGCTCACGGGCGGAATATCCGGCCGCATAAAGTCCGCCGATGATACCACCCATGCTGGTGCCGGCAATATAATCGATAGGGATATTTTCCTTCTCGAAGACCTTCAATATCCCAATCTGGCTGAGTCCTCTGGCCCCACCTCCGGAGAGAGCCAAACCAATCTTGGGTCTTCTTAAGGTTTCCTTTAGTGGAAAGGTGATCTCCCACTTTTGGGGTTGAACAAATTCCAAACGAATTATAGTGGTATCCGCAGGATCCATAGGATCGGAATCTCCAAAAGTGTGAACCGAATGGTTTGCACCAAGAGATTCAAGCGGGGCAAAACAAAGTTGACGGAACACCAAAGCAAAATACAAAAGCCTGGGTAGTATTCTTTTTTGATATTTCATTATTTCACCTGCTTGAAATATTAAGGCTTTGCCCTCCAAAAATCAAGATAAATATGAAGTGGTGTGTTCTCATTTTTTTTCTTTTAGATTGGTCAGCTCAGGAGGAGCAAACTTCGCATAGATTTTTGGCTGAACTGGGCTTGTACTTGTAGGGAAAAGGGGTTGGTGTAACACAGGTCAGAGTTGTATATGATTTGTACTTGTTATCTACAAAAGATTTCACGTTTTTGCTTGACAAAAATGAATTTTTTGTTAAACTAAAAGAGGGACAAACGATTTGTTGTATCCGAATTTCAATAAGAATACGTTCTTTATTTATCAGAGCGAAGGTCATATAGTAAATCTTAGAACAGATAGCTGATTAGGTTGGGAAGGTCAAAACTCTTGTTTTGATTAGCAAGATAGAAATCTGTGGTCTACCTCACGGAGTTCGTTATTTTACTATCTCACAAAATTGCAAAATTATAGGTTGTCCATGTTTTTAAATGATTGCTGTTTAGATAAGATATTAACCTTTAACAAAGGAGGTTAGATAGCGAGATATTGTTTCAAAAAGGGGGTCATTTAAAACCAATCATATTAAAAAATCTCTTTAGAAAGGTAGGGAAAAGATGGAAAAGCTCAAAATCTTTTCGGTTTTCTGTGTGGCTTTGTGTTTCCTCATGGGCGGTTTTTTCGTCCAGCCAGCCCAAGCCCAAGTTCCTTGCGATTGTAACGGGGATGGAGCGTTTAGTGTAAGCGATATCGTATACTTTATTAACTATCTCTTTTATGGTGGTGATCCACCGCCAAATCCGATAGATTGTGACGTCGATGGCACCGCGGGGATCAATTTAGGAGATGTGTTCCAATGCGCCGGATACTTAGTTGGACAGTGTGCTCCGATGCCATATACCGGACTTCCTCCTTCTTTCAGCGATATCGAGTTTACTTTTCCGAAAATTACAGGTGGACCTCTGGGGGTGCCGTTTGATGTTGCTCTGAATTTGACTGATAATCCTGGTCCAGATTTGATGGGGATAATCATCACCTTCAGCTATCAGCATGAGGAAGGTCACGTTGGGGTAGACTTAAATAACGTGGATTTCACCGGCACCATCGTTCCTCCGGAGTGGAATACCGGGTTTACAATTGATAACGACAACAGCAAAGCTTTTTTATGGCTTTATGCGGGTAGTCCCGATTATCCCCCACTTCCTGCCGGGACCATTGGATTGATAGCCACGTTGACTTTCACCAGGACAGAAAATCCTAACGGCGCCAGCACCGTTCTGAGTCCAACAGTTTTTCCGCCTACCCATTCGCCAATACTTATCACTGATTATTGTGCTAATGGTACCCCTCCTGCGGACAGGATTCTGATTCCGAAGTTCGTTTTTAGGCTAATTGGCGATGTCAATTGTGATGGTCAAGTCAACATTGCGGATGTTGTTTATCTGATAAATTTTCTCTTTCTGGGCGGACCTCCACCGCTCGTATGGTAATTTTTCCCCTCCGGACGAAAATTCTAATTCAATCCAGTCCCGCCTTTGGCGGGGCTGGATTCTTTCCCCGATCAAAGGCTACAACTCGCCCCCACCAAAGTCATTTAATCAAAACAAGGGGTTGAAAAAAAGAGAGGAAATGGATCATCAACAATGCTTTATTGAAGTCCAGATGTTCTTATGTCACTACTACTTAAACTCTGAGGCAAACTGCACCAAAAAGCTGCTGCAATGCGGCTTGGTTTTTTCAATATACCCCTTAGCTCGATTTTAAAGTCATGGAAAACATGTCCTCGTCTTTTTGAATGTTAATTGAGTTTTTTCTCAAAAGGTGGGTAATTTGTATTTTGTATCCAGATAAATCTGCCAGAATTTGGTTGACTTTCATATATAGAATTTGTAACTTTGTTTTGTTAGTGATATAGTTTAGTTTTGTAAAAAAATGTCAGTGTACAAGGAAGTCACTAAAAGGAATAAAACGTGTCAAAACGAGGAAGTCTCGCATTACCTTTCGGCGCTATCATAGGACAAGAGGATCTCAAGTTAGGTCTCCTTTTGAACGTGGTTAATCCGCGAATTGGAGGCTTTTTGATTAGGGGGGTCAAAGGCACAGGGAAAAGTACTGCGGTTTATGCTCTCACCGATATTCTGCCGCCGGTGGAGGTGGTTGCCGACTGTCCTTTCAAGTGCTCCTTTCAAGATCCGACCAATAGGTGTGAATCATGCAGATCGCGGTTTGAAAAAGGAGAGGACATTCCCAAAAAGGAGTTGAAAATGGAAGTGATCAACCTTCCTTTAAGCATTACTGAGGATAGATTGATCGGCTCCATTGATGTGCAGAAAATCCTAAAAGAAGGCGAAAAAGCCCTCCAACCTGGATTGTTAGCCCAAGCCAATCAGAATATCTTATATGTGGACGAGATCAATCTGCTGCCCGATCATATAACCGACGATCTTCTGGATGCCACTGCCTTGGGATGGAATACCATTGAACGGGAGGGATTCTCCATCACCCATCCGACCCGCTTTGTATTTGTGGGAAGTATGAATCCCGAGGAAGGGGAACTTCGTCCGCAGATTCTGGACCGATTCCCTCTTTCGACTCTGATTAAAACGGTCAACGCCGAGGAGGCAAGAGTTCAGATAATCAAAAACAACCTCCTTTTTGAAAAAGACCCGATAGGTTTCAAAAACCGGTTCAAAGACCAAGAGGAAAAGCTAAAAAAGAAAATAGCGAACGCTCGCAACCTTCTTCCTCAGGTTGAAGTTCGAGAGGAGATTTACCATATTGCCGCTTCCATTTGCGCCAAACTAAGGGTAGATGGACAACGCCCTGACATCGTGATTACTAAAACTGCCTCTGCGGTAGCCGCTTTAGATAACAGAGCTGTAGTAGAAAAAGGTGACGTCTTGAAATCTTCGTGCTTGGCGCTTTCCCATCGCACGCGCGAAGGCGGATTTGAGCCTCCTGCCACCGAAAAGGAAATTGAAGATGCCTTTGAGGAGAGTTGCCGAAAATGGGGCGATCTGTGGAGGGAAAAAACCGGTGTCGGAACCTCCATACCCAAGGGGGAGGCTATCACCACCTCTGCTAAAGAGAGTGAAGTAAAAAAAAAATCATAATCCCGTCGAGTAAAGAGTCCTCTTTTAAACCCTCTTTAAAGCAATTTATCGCTAAGGTCCCACTGGTTGATCTCAAACAGGTATCCCAGACTTTGACCTCCTATTTCAACCAATGGAAGATTAAACTTTCCAAGAAAGCCCCACCTCGAAAAATAATGCAGTTTGTGGGTAAACGGGCAGCAAGCCCTACCACCTCCACCCGGGGACGACCCACCAGCCATCAGAAGCCAAAAGCTATTCCCAAAGAAAATATTGCCCTTGTTCCCAGCATAATTACGAGTTTGGTGAATCGTGGAAAAAGCGAAGGTAAACCAAGAATCAAATTGAAACCTTCTGATCTTCGAATTTGGGTCAGACAAGGAAGAAGTTCGGTTACTCTTATTCTGATCGCCGACGCCAGTTTTTCCACCTATCATTTCCTTCCCGCGGTCTCTAAGTCTCTTTCCATTGTTTATCGCGATGCTTACAGAAACAGGGATCGTCTGGGAGTGATCGCTTTTCAGAAGAATTCTGCTCAAATCATGAATCATCCCACCAACAATTTGAGAGTGGCTTTGGGTAACTTAACCCGTCTTACCCCTTCAGGTTTCACCCCTTTGGCAGATGGGCTGAGAAAAGCTTTGCAGGTGTTTAAACAAGAAAAAAGAAGATCACCTAACTTCATACCCTTTGCCGTTCTTATCAGCGACTGTTTTCCTGAGCCACTTACTCATAAATATGCCGATCTGTTGGAAGAACCTGCCTACCTGGAGGCACTGAAGATTTCCAAAGATTTTAGAAGAGAAAAGATCCCCATCGTGGTGATAAACCCTGCTCACGGGAAGAGCAAAAGTGGAGATCTTTTCGGCGGGAGCAAGTTGGGGATGAAGATTGCCCACATTTCCAACGGCACATATTACGGCATCCCGGAAAAGGAAATCCCCTCCCGCACCGCTCCTTTTGCTAAATATTTTCATAAACGTTACACGGAGAGGCAAGCCAAAACCATCTCTCAGTTTTTAGATGATGCTAGAGTGGATTTTTTAACCATCCACCGGAAAGGGGAATAGACAGTTCATAGACCACTTCAGAAATCTTTAGAAGCCCGCATTTTGACCTGCGAATCTATTCCCGAAATCTGAACACAATGGTTCCTCCCAAGGGGTGAAAAACCAAGTAATCCATACGGATGCACACGCATAGGTTAATCATACCGCATCAGTGGACGCAAATAGGTGTGCAAAAAGACTTGATTTTTAAAACAAACCTTGTTTAATCGATATTTCGATTTTGGAATATCAATTTCTAATTATCCAAAAACTGAAAAAATTCAATAAAAATTCTTGACATTTTCTGACGGGAAGTTTATAATTTAAATGTACACACATTCCAAGACTATGATAGTCTCAACAGAGCAGATGGATCGGTAAATTGTCTTTATTGAGGAATGGACTCCTCAGTTACAAACTAAGTCTCATTTTTTAAAAGGTCGCTACAGCTTTTATAAAACAAATTTAATTTTATAGTTCAGAAAACTAAGGCTTTTGTCATTACCCCAAGTCAAGCCTGTTGGGGAAAGGAGGGAAGTCCAAAGACCAACGGCTTAGGAGTCAAAACTCTGTGCCCGGATTCTTTTAATCTGGGCAGGAGGGGAAGAGAAATTGAATTTTCACCTTTAAGTTCAAGGGGGTGAGTCCAATGGACAGGAAAGTATTTTAATTGAGGGAACGGCATTAATGCGTGCCTGAAAAGAGTTTTGATTAGTCGAATCTCTGTGCTCCGGCTGGATGTTATCATCCAGCCGAAAGAGAGGACGGATGATAATCCGAAGGATCTATAGGACAATCCGCCCAAGAGTAATTTATTGTGTTTATATTAACATTAAGGAGGAGATGGTCATGAAAAACCTAAATCGTCATTTAATGAAAACCAAAAATAATCAAACACAAAATTTGGGAGAAAAAAAGATGGAAGCCAAAAAATTAATCTTGGGTTTGGTGGCATTATCAATAAGTTTATCTTCGATTTTGTCATTTGCCGCCTCTGTTAGTGCAAACATTCCTCAAATGATAAACTACCAGGGGGTATTAACTGATCCTGGTGGCTGTCCTGAGGATGGGGAATATGATATGGTTTTCCGCATATACAATGCAGAAACCAGCGGCGATTCATTATGGGGAGAAACACATAGTTCAGTCTCTGTAACCCAAGGCAATTTTAACGTCTTGCTGGGAAGCAGTAACCCTATACCCGGCTCTTTGTTTCTAAATGCCGAACTATGGTTGGGGGTAAAGGTTGGAGAGGATACTGAGATGGAACCCAGACAGCGAATAGCGAGTGTGGGGTACGCATTTCAGTCAGAGTTTTCCGACACGGCAGAATTTGCGAGGATTAGTATGCCAGATGACGACTGGACTATCAGTGGTGATGACATATACCGCTTGGAAGGCAATGTTGGCATCGGGACGACGAATCCTATGGAGAAACTTGAAGTAAGCGGGGCTATAAGAGCAAACGGAGGTTTCCCCTTGATTATAGGAACAACAGGCTATGCTTATGTCCCAGCGAACACAGGCCATATTGCAAATTATTACAAAAACACCCCTGACACTTACGACAACGGATTCATGTGGAGACGAAGTGACAATGGTTTCCCGGGCGGTGCCAACGAAGTAGATCTTATGAAGCTATATGACGATGGTGTTAACCACATATTGTATATAAACGCCAATGTCGGCATCGGAACGACAAGCCCGGGGGCTAATTTAGAAATAAAACCAAGCACTGGGGCAACACACGGACAGGGATTAAGACTATCGAACGGTGCAGGGGGTCACTCTTGGGAATTGAAAGCAGGATCACCAGGAGTTCATAATGATTATTTCACGCTGACTGACATCACAACAAGTAATGCGGTACGGATGACCGTTGATAGCGGTGGCAATGTCGGCATTGGGACGACAAGTCCAGCATACAAGTTGGATGTAAATGGGGATATTAGGGCAACCGGAAATATCTATGGAAATTTTTCTGGAACGATAGACAATGCTGACAAGGTTGATGGAATACATGCAAGCACCACCCCCACTGCCAACTATCTTTATCCATTAGATGCTAACGCCAAAATTCCTAATGCTCGATTGTACACAGGATCCGGCAATGGGCTTGATGCCGACAAACTCGATGGAAAGCATAATGGCGAACTGACTGCAGATATCTGGGATGGTCACAACTGGGGGGATACGTATCCCAATGCTGATAAGGTGGACGGGATTCACGGGACACAATTCTTGAGAAATGATCAGTCTGGCAACTTGTGGGGAAATCTTTCAGTATCGGGCGATCTTTCGGTCGAAGGCCGAGTGGACGCATATAGTTACGTTGACCTGAAGTCTTATACGGATATCTGGGATCTCGTGGTTTGGTCTTACCTTACCGATTATGGCGATGCCTTTATCTGGGGTGATCTTACGGTGTGGGGGACTAAGGAATTCTTGCAACTACATCCAAGAGACACAACTAAGACAATTCACTATGTATGCTTAGAGGGGGGAGAAGCAGGAACTTATGTTCGTGGTTCGGCGCAACTACAGGGTGGCGTGGCTATAATTTCACTCCCTGAACACTTTGGGTTAGTTACAAGTGAGAATGGTCTCACGGCACAGGTTACCGCTAAAGATGGCACAGCCAAAGGTTACCTTTATATCGAGTCTGTTACACCTTCCCAGTTAACAGTTAAGGAATCAGGCGGTGGTTTGAGCAATGCAAAATTTGATTATTTTGTTCAAGGTGTTCGGATCGGACATGAAGACCATCAGGTAATTCAGGACAGGAGCATGCTTGACCGTCTAGAACTAAGGCGGTCACTGCTCAAAAAAGGAAAGAACGAATGAAAGATATGATTCATTCTTATTTTTGGGTTTCGGATTTTTCTTGTTGCACTGGTCTCTAAAAAAGTGTTTGTCGAGATATGAATCTCGACCTACGAAACAGCCACGGTTACGTGGACAAAAAACGGAGGTATGAAATGCTTACTAAAACAAAAATACCTAAAGTTCTTTGGCTTTCGGTTGTGATCTTTGTTTTGCTTTGGTTTCCGGCACTTGCGCAGATGTCCAGCACCAACTATAAAATTCCTGTAAGTGTGATGGATGCAACCGGAACCCAGAAGAGCTCCGATAGCTATAACATAAAAGACGCTATGGGTCAACCCACACCTATTGGGGATCCGAAAACAAGCACACACTACAAGCTTTTGTCTGGCTTCATCTACACAGATGGTCAGATCTATATCCCAGGTGATGCTACTTCGGATTGTGCAGTCAACATTGCAGACGTAGTTTATTTGGTAAGCTACCTATTCGGAGGCGGACCATGTCCTCAGCCAATGAAAGCAGGGGATGTTAATTGTGATTGCCTGGTGAATATAGCAGATGTAGTTTATTTGGTAAATTACCTATTCGGAGGTGGTGACCCTCCCGAGCCAGGTTGTGTTGATCCATAGTCTTTCAGACTAATTTAAGATAACCTCACCCCCTTTTATCCCCCTCTCCACTTTGTGGAGAGGGGGAAGATCGAAGATGCATACGCATAGGGGGAGAGGTAGACCTACCCAAATTTTTCCAAGTAAAACTTACCTTCCACCAATTTTCCATAGGTGAAATGCTTGAACCAATCCCCGATGTTTAAATATATTCCTCCTTGTGGTGTGCTCGCAGAATTATGACCAAAGTTTTCCAAAGTAGGCACATGAGTATGTGCCAAAATCACCGCATCAAAGCCTTGTTTGATTTTTTCATAAGCAAAGTTTTTGTAGTCCTCTAAATAACCCGCTTCCCTCCTGTCCGCCTGGGCTCTGCTTTTTCCTGCCACAAATTTCGCCAAAGGATAACTTATGTCAGGAGGGATTTGTCTATAAAGAAAGATGTTTATCCTGTTTCTTAGTATCTTCTTTAAAATTCTGTATCCTAAATCTTTCTTAGCCAGTCCATCACCGTGAGCTATAAAAATCTTCTTCCCTTGATGGGCTACCTCTATTGGATCTTTGAAAATCTTTACGCCAATCTGTTTGGTCAAAAAATCTCCCAACCAGAAATCATGATTACCCACCACATAACTTACTTTTATCCCGGAATCAACCAGATTCCTCAATTGGCTTAAGACTTTAAAATGATCCTTGGGCATAACATTTTTATATTCAAACCAGAACTCAAACATATCCCCCAAAATATACAAAAACTCCCCATCCGCTCTTATTTTATCCAAAAAAGAGACCAGCTTGTCCTCTTTTATCTTTTCCTTTTCTTTCTCTTCTGCTCCCAGATGAGCGTCGGAGATAAAATAGATTGTCTTTTGCATAGGCTTACTTCAGATCGATTAGAGGTACCCACTGTTGGTCAGGGGTACCCTTACCCCTGACCGACTTTATGCCAAGGGTAAGGTGCCCTACTACAACTAATACAAAACCAAGAAATGCGTATGCATCTTCGATAAGTTTACATACCCCTCACCCTAACCCTCTCCCACAAGGGGAGAGGGAACTTCATAAATTTCCCCCTCCCTTGATGGGAGGGGTGGGGGGGAGGGTAATTGTGCCAATCTATTTAATTCTTTTGCTATGACTATTTCTTCTCTCGTTCGTCACGGACGCCTTCGTCCGTGACGCTTTATGGTAACGGACAAGGTGTCCATTACCAACGGAAACCACAACTGACTATTTCTCTGTCTTATTCAAAACCTCTTTTATTTTCTTTAAAACAAACGGATGGGTTTCTCTTTTTTTCAAATTTCGAATAGCTTTGATTCCTTTCTTGTTACCAATTTCGCCCAAAGCCTCGACCGTAAAGGCTCTGGTGGCCCAATCCTCATTCTCTAATTTCTTTAGAAGCGGTTTTGTGGCCCATTTATTTTTAAGCTTGCCTAAAGATTCTATCACCAGATAAATTGGAATCGTGTCGGTCGAAAGGCTCAATAGTTCAATTAAAGGTTTAACAGATGGTTCTCCTATCTCTACTAAAGCCGATGCGGAGGTCATACGCACGCTAAAGTGTGGATCGGATAGACCCTCAATCAAATGGGGAATGGCCCGCCTGTCTTTTCCGCCAAAGGCGGATCTGCCCATGGCAGACATCTTCCCTAAGGCTACTGCCGCACTTTTCCTGACCACCTCCACTGAATCTTTTAGGCAAGAGGATACATGGACAAAGGCAGTGGTATCTCCGATTTTGCCTAAAGACTGACAGGCATGACTCCGAGTGTTAAAATCTTCTTTATTAAGAAGCTCAATCAAAGGGCTTACTGCCCTTTTGTCTTTTATATCTCCCAAGATGCGGGAAGCGAGTTTGACTTCGTCCTTATTGTCGCTTCTCAGAGATTCGATCAAGGGCATGACCGCCGGTTCGCCGATTTTACTCAATATGTCAACCAAGGTCCATCTCTCTCTGGCACTCTGGGCACTCAATTTATCCAAAAGATAGGGGACCGCCTCTTCTCCCATCTCGATTAAAGCCTTCTTGGAAGGCTCGGCTAACTCTCTGTATTTTTCCAACCACCCACAGGCTTTTATAAAGAGACTATCCACTTTCTCCTTTAGCTCATTCGCATAAACAGTTCGATTTGGATTACTATGAATTAAATTGAAAATGACGAATGACGAAATGACGAATAAAAGTAATTTCTTCATACTTCAATCCCTTTTTCGTTGCGTCAGGAGCTTCTCCTGACGCTCGAAGCGTGTCAGGACTAGGTCCTGACACAACGTTAAGACAGAGGACGCGCTCACCGTGAATCGGCATGTCTGACCTACTTGTCTATTCCCACTCCCCATTTAGATGGTATGGTCCACCAGGTGCTGTCTTTTCCATTTCCATCATAATGATCATTTCCCGACAAATCCAGAAAGATTCCTATTGAGCCATAATCCCTTCTTGGATTTCCATAACCTTGAGTATTATGCTTCTTTTCCACATAATAGCCATCGTCTCCATCCTCATCTATGAGAATCCCAATTCCGTTGGCGCTTCCCGCACCTTGAGACAGATCGCAAGCGATATAATCGTCATTGCCTGATTTATCATATAAAAATCCTAAGGCGAGGTCATGTCCGCATCCTTGTGATACGCCCTTAGATATGTAAATATCGTCTCCTGATTCATCTTCCAAAATTCCTAAGGTTAGATGCGTTCCTGCACCTTGAGCATATTGAAAAGAAACATATTTGTCGTTCCCCGCTTCATCCACAAGGCTTCCCAATGCCCACCAATAACTTGATCCCTGACCGAAAATATCGGAGGTATAAAGATCATTTCCGGATAGATCATAGAGTAATCCAATTCCACCGGACATTATGGGTCCCAGGCCAATGGCGAAGCCTTGGGATTCGCTAACGTAATGATCTTTATATCTCAAAATATCCTTATATTTTCCTCCCGCAAAGTAATTGTCATTTCCGGATGAGTCAATTAAAGCCCCGAAGCCTGAGACGAACCCAACACCCTGGGCAAAAAGCGAAGCCGTGTATTGATCAACTCCTCCAATATCCACTAAAATACCCAAACCGAAGCTTCCTGCTCCCATGGTGAAGGTGTCTCCGAAATATCTATCATCTCCCCCCTCATCTACAAGCATCCCCACACCAAAAAGACCGGAACCTAAAGAAAAATTATCTGTCAAATATGTATCATTCCCGAACACATCCACCAAAATGCCTGATCCAAAGAAGCCTGATCCTATGACGAAGTCACCTTCCGACCGATAAATATCATCTCCAGTTAGGTCGATGATCACCGATGAATTTATGCTGTCATCTTCAGTAGTTGACAAAGAATAGAGGTCATCTCCTCCCAGATCTATTATCACCACAGGAGTTCCTTGATATTTGGTGGATCCAAATCCTCCGATTATGATCTCGCCAAGAAAAGTATTCAACCTAAAGATGATATCATTTTCCTGATCTTTTTTATCTTTAGTAATTGATTTTATCCCCGCCTTTGGCGGGATTTTCAACTGGGGTTGGGTCTTCAGATAATCTTTGAGGAGCGAAAGAGTGGTTTTGGTTGCTGACGAAAGAGCTATCCCCGCCTCATAAATTTTTTCCCTCTTTATTTTCTCCAAATAAGGAATCATCTCTTTGGCAAGCTCCTCTTCATATTTAATCTCCTGGTCTAATTCCTCAGGGGTTTTGAACTCATCGCTTACGTCCTCCAAGATGATCACCGGAAAATTGTTTTTTATAAAATCTTTCTCTTCATTGGTAAGATCAATAAAGGCTTCGGAAGTTAAAGAATCTGCCAAGTATAAACCCTCGAAGAGATAACAAAGGGAGTTTCTTAAGGCAACAGGAAGGTTTCTTGATGCCTTAGAATAATGCCTTAGAAATCTGTTATCTTCCAGATCAATCGTAAAATCCTTTGTTCGTGGGTTTGGAGACAGATCATGGATGGATTCGGCTTCAAGATAAGTCAAAAGAGAAGGGATTAAATCGAGTGTTGAGCTCAAAATGGCTTTATTAAAGTCTTGACTAATAGAATTATTGAAAAGGACGACATCCAAAGGTTTGTGCATGAAGGAATCAACAAGTTTCAACCTAAAGGAATCCACATCCACATAGTCATTTCTGAACTTCAGATCGTTTGGGGTCATCTTGATGCATCTTAAAGCATCATTCAGCACAATTTGCCATGATGCTGTAGAATCACTTTCTAAGGTCATTTCCTGTTGAGACCCCAATAGAGAATAATTTACTGAAAAAATTGCCAAGACCGATAAGACAATTGATATAACTTTTTTCATTTGGGTTTTTTACCTCACCCCCTCTCCATTTCATGTTGAAAATCCCGCCAGAGGCGGGGGAGAGGGGGATAAGGGGGGAGAGGTTATCATTTCTATTCTTCCCTACTTTTTTTCCTTTGAACGATTCTGACCACCACAATGCTGACCTCATAAAGGAAATAAAGGGGTCCGGTTAACATCAATTGTGAAAACATATCCGGAGGGGTTATCACCGAAGACAAAACCAACATTCCCACAATGGCGTATCTTCTGCCCCTTTTCAAAGTCTGAGGGGTTATTATTCCCAGCTTTCCCAGAAAATAGGCGATAACCGGAAGCTCAAAGACAGCCCCAAAGGCTAAAATCAAATAGCTGACGAAACTAACGTAATCCCCGATTTTTATCATAGGCTTCAGTTTTTCAGTCCCGAATCCCAAAAGAAATTTTATGCTTAAAGGCAACACAAGCAGAAAGCAGAAGACCGCTCCAATTAAAAAGAAAATGGTGGAAGAGAGGACTACCGGAACCACCAGTTTGATCTCTCTTTCAAAAAGTCCTGGAACCACAAACTGCCATAAATGATAAAATATCACCGGCACGGAGGCAATTATCCCGGCTATCAAGGAGAGCTTAATCCTTGTGGCGAAAGCTTCGGTGGGTGACATGAAATAAAGCTCGGGAATGGGCTTGGAGACAAAATCTATCAATCTTTCGGAAAAAAAATACGCCACGATGGAGATAAGGATGATGGAGATAAGAGATTTGATTATCCTTCCTCGCAGTTCCTCCAGATGATCCAGAAAGCCCGTCTCTTTTTGTTCTTTCACCATATTTGGTTCTCAGAATTCCTTAAAAACATATGATCCGCTAAGCGCAGGCTAAAGCCTGCGGCTACAACCTCCCGTCCTCAGTGAACGAAGGGGTGGAGATGGTAGCCGCAACCTTTAGGTTGCGTTCTGGTGGTTTTGCCAACAACCTGTACAGCCTTCAACTAAATAATATCACTTCGGCTAATTGTCAACTAAAAAACTGATACAAACGTAATCCCGATTTTTACATGTCATTCTGAGCGTAGCGAAGAATCCGACTTCCACCGGTCTGCTCTGTTGGTAGAGGACGACTCGTCCTCTACCCTTGCTCTTGGCGGATGCTATCATCCGCCAATCATTTACAATTTTGTCGACGATGATAATCCGAAGGATCCATAGGACAATCCTCGACGAGCAGTGGTCTAATCACTTTTTCAACACGCTCTTCACCCACCGTAAGATCAAATAGAACGTGGCATTGTTCTAACTGACTTTAGTCAGGTTTTGGAGCTTACGCCCATATGGGCTGGGAACGGCACGTTGATTTTGCGCTAGACCGTCCTCCCACAGATTGCGTTGGTGAGGAACACCAACGGAAAACAATAACCAAACATTAATCTGTTTGACAAAAGCTTTTCGTCTTCCAGAAAACCTTTTCCCAGAGAATAAGTCATTTCTCTGCTTCTGGATAAGAGTATCTCACATATTGAATCATACAAATAGACAGATTAGGTAAGTAAATTACGTTCTCTTGCTAAGCCATTATGGTTAAATAAATTATAACTTTTCAAAAGTTTTTCTTGACATTTTCAAGGGGTGGGGTAAATTAAGATTGCTACTTTGAATTGAGGCAAACCTTCAATGGATTGAGTAAACTTCTCAATGGACTGAGTCAAACCTTCAAAAGAGAGGAGGGGATCATGAATCCCAAAAAAATCTTGGTCGTTGTGATGGCTTTGGTGGTTTCTGCATTCGTTGTTTCTTTAGCCCCAGCTTTTGCCCAGGTTGACACCGCCTGGGTGATGCCATACAACGAACCGGGAATCAACTATGACATAGCTGAGGCCATAGCAGTAGATGGTTCTGGTAATGTCTGTGTGACAGGAAGAAGTTGGGGTAGTGGGACAGAATATGACTATGCCACCATAAAGTATGACTCAGATGGGAATGACCTGTGGGTACAAAGGTACAATGGACCGGGAAACCACAATGATGAAGCTAATGCCATAGCCATAGATGATTCTAACAATGTCTATGTGACCGGAGAAAGTGGGGGCAGTGAGACAGGCCTTGACTATGCCACCATAAAGTATTATCCCACTGGAGATACTGCTTGGGTAAGAAGATACAACGGACCAGGAACCTGGAATGATGGAACGGAAGCAATAGCACTAGATGGCTCTGGCAACGTGTATGTGACAGGATGGAGTTGGGGCAGCGGGACATCATCTGACTATGCCACCATAAAGTATTATTCTGATGGAGATACTGCTTGGGTAAGAAGATACAACGGACCGGGAGACTACGAGGATTATGCTCATGCCATAGCAGTGGATGGTTCTGGCAATGTTTATGTGACGGGAGGGAGTAACGGCGGTTGGCCATACCCACACTATGACTATGTCAGCATAATGTATTATCCCAATGGAGATACTGCCTGGGTAAGAAGATATAACGGGCCGGGAAACAGCACGGATCATGCGCGTAGCATAGCAGTGGATGGTTCTGGAAATGTCTATGTGACCGGAGACAGTAAAGGCACTGGCACAGACTATGACTATACCACCATAAAGTATTATCCAAATGGAGATACTGCGTGGGTGAGAAGATACAACGGACCGGGAAACGACGCGGATCGCACTCGTTCTATCGCAGTTGATGGTTCTGGCAATGTCTATGTGACCGGGGAAAGTTGGGGCGATGGGACACGCTATGACTATGCCACCATAAAGTATTATCCCAATGGAGATACTGCGTGGGTGAGAAGATACGACGGACCCGCAAACTCCGATGATGACGCTCTTGCCATAGCCGTAAATGATTCTGGTAACGTCTATGTGACTGGAGGAAGCAAGGGCAGTGGGACATCCTATGACTATGCCACCATAAAGTAT
>JAGMFA010000033.1 GCA_023127875.1 Candidatus Zixiibacteriota bacterium | reverse complement strand
GGAGCTCTAACCTACTGACCAAGCAGCTTCAAACCAGATAGAAGGTTTCTTAAGATTCTCAGCATTACTACGAGCGGCGGTTTGAATATTAAGGTATTGGTCTTCTGTCATTCCCTTAAGAATTTGAATCTTAGGAAAGTTAGGATCAAGCTTCTTTAGTTCAGCGATGACTTTTGCATCAATTGGAAGATGTAGAAACCATTTAATTCTTTTCCAGTCTTTTTCCAAGAAGAGCTCTCGGTTTGACACGATTTCATAGACTACAATGTTGATCAACTTTCCAAAATAGGACCACCTATCAAATTTAATACCATTCCTTGAGTAACGATTCCAACAAGGCAGTTTGACTTTTCCAAGGAGCCATGAATCATATTCCCCAAGTGTCTGGTGTTTCGCTATAGCGTCAGGTTGAATATGCTGAAAAAGTTTGTTTTGAAGGGCTTTGTGTGTTCCGGCAGGGAAAAGCCTTGCCATAGCGCCCTTCTCTACTACAAACTTAATCCGACGCCTCAACAGCGCTTCTCGGTGTTGTTCTGGTGTGAAAGTGTTTATTATTGGAAGGTTCAGTCTCCCCTTTCTATTATAGAATTTACCCCTCTCCCCTTTTGAAAAATTATGTTCCTTCTTCATTTCACAGCTCCGACGAGGTTCCCTAAGCACCTGACAAATGAATGGTCTTACTAAGACCTCTCCCCCTGTTTCCCCCTCTCCACACTTGTGGAGAGGGGGACTAAGGGGGTGAGGTTTTAATGACACAAACAATGTCAGGAGCACGGGGCTCCTGACCTACTACTCAATAAATTGAAGTGTAAATCTTGACCATTTTTTGTCAAAGGATATTTTGTAATTTTTGACAAACTCTATCCATTCAGTCTCAATTTCAGATATTGTCTTATTATAGTTTTCTTTCAAAACATCATTAATTTTTTCTGGTTGATCAAATTGAGTATAGAATGTCTTAAACTTTTCAATACCATATGCCTCAACGAGGAATTTTACAAATGAACCAGCCAAACCATAATGACGATTAATTTTGCTATAGAATACTTCTGGATCATTTAAAACAGACAAGCTAAGATCATTATCTTCTATGATCGCTTGCTGCGCCCAAATAAAAGTGACTTCAGCAGGAATTCCACCTGTTCCAGCATAAGCAACAGATAATCCTTCCCGTAAAAAAGGAACAGATCTTCTGTCATGACCGAATATTTTATACGACAGAACATGAAGCAATTCATGAGCACAAAGATTTATATTTATTTCTGGTAGCTCCTTGGTGGATTCCCTTTGTTCGTAAATTGATATTATAACGTTGTTTTCAGGAAATGTTCTGTCAGAAGCACCTTTCCCCTTAACAGTTGAAAGTTCTTCTAATTGATCATGATGGCAAAGATAAACAAAAGGTTTGTCTTGAGGTTCATAATTGAATAGGGAAACAAAATTATGATAAATTGAATCAACATTTTGATAGAACATAGAATAAATTTCAATATCTTTTGGGAAATAGATTTTCAAATAATCTGTTTCATGATATTTCCAATCTTGCGTTAAAATTTTGATCGGATTAGCCAATGCCCATCTATCATTCTCTCTTATAAAATATCTATATTCATAAAAGTTGAGTGGAGCTTTACCCTTATTTCTAAACTGATCTTTTAATGTATATTTATATTTTGCAATAATATGATTTTCATAAACGTTACTCTCTACGATTTCATGATCATAATCAAAACAACGTGCAGAAATCTCTTGTTTGAAATTATGAGGTGGGGCAAGAGCAAAGTCATAGAATTTATATAAATGTACTTCTTCCCTATTCCAATAGTTCGTAGCTCCTTCCGCATCCCCTTTCTTCAGTTGATCAAGATATTGTTCATAAATATTTTCAACATCTTCAACTGAAGACATTTTATTATCTTCTGATAAAATATCAAGCTTAGTCTTAAATACAAGCACATAAGGGAGCGACGGCCTACCGTCCAGGTCTTGAAAATGCTGATATTTATCTTTGTTAAACCAAACTACATAAGTTTTATTCGGTTGTAATTTGACTTTAGCGACACATGTCTTACCGTCTTTAAGAAAGGCTGGCCTGCCGAGGATTTCAGGAGTGGTTTCCTTTGTTTGTGCCACCCAGGACATTCTGTCTATTAACATTACCTTGCTGAAGACTACCTTTATTTCTGTAAGATTAGGATCAACACTTGTGTCGCCAGATTGTGGCACAGTTTGTACTACAACTGCCGGCATACTATCAACACCTATTTCTTCAGCAATAACAGAAGTACTGCAAATCAGCAAAAGAATTAGTACAACAGTAAATACATTAATGTTTATGACCTACTCCTTTCTGTTAACTACCTAACTGACAACTAGCAAGACATCGTTAACCTTAGAAGTTGCACGACATTGTTAACCATTGAGAAAAAACAGCTAGCACAACATCGTTTACCTTCCCAGACGGATCTCCATGTTCTTTGAAAACTAAATAGTTGCTTTCTATTGATTCTTAAGTCCCCTTTGATTAAACCTTGACCTAAAAACGGAGGTCGGGGTTTATGAACAAGGATGAAGAAAGACTTCGTATTGAGGTAATAAGGCGTTATCTTCATGGAGAAGCTCCTGCCAAGCAACTATTTATCTCAGAGAACAATGCCTGAGAGTCTTTCTGTTTGATGAAATAATGCAGGAACTCAAATACACCCGGCCAAAACAAAAATAGTTAACGATGTTATACTACAACCTTTTTCCATAATCAGGGTTAACGATGTTATGCTATATGTCAATTAGCCTATTCTAAGCCCAAATATTTTCTAATATGCTTCGCTAAGCTATTATCAATCTCCGTGTGCCTTGGAACAGGTTGTTTCTTTTCCGTAGAGGGATTCATATAAATGTCGTGCCTCGCTCCAGCTCTTAATAAAATACATCCGTCTTTCTTGAGCTGACGAATAAACTCCTTTCGCTTCATATGGCAATTGCTTTCACCTTGTATTGTTCAGGCACATCCTCCATGACCATCAACCGGTATGCATCTTTAATATTTTCCTCCAATTCTTTCAGAGTCTCTCCTTGTGTCATGATTTCCGGGTGCTCAAGAAGTTTTCCTATCCAATATTTTTCGCCCTTCCAGTAAATCATGGTCACTTTTGTTTTCATGGTCTTCCCTCCATAGGATACTATTCTCAATGATGGATCTTAGCTATTCACTATATGATTTCCGAATAAGGACCTTTGTCTGCCTTGGCGCTAGCTTCGTAGGTCAGGTGCACGGGGCTCCTGACCTACTACCACCTTATTATTCATTATACGGTTTCCGTATAAGCACCTTTGTCTGCCTTTCTATTGATGTTATCCATTATAATCATTCATGCAATCTTGTCAACCACTTTCTAAATTGCTTTCACCTCCCGTTGGTGAAGCCTGCCAGCCATGGAACACCAACGGGAAGCGAGTTATTACGGCATTCTCTGCGGGAATCTTAAAAGAATTTGGTGAGGGTGGGCGGACTCGAACCGCCGGCCACCTGCTTAAAAGGCAGATGCTCTACCGACTGAGCTACACCCCCGTTTTGTCCCAGTCCCCAATTCATACGAACAGAATCATACAAACTTTGACTGGATTTTTAGGTCGACCTTAAAATATAAGCAAAAACTCAGTTGTCAAGAATAATCTCAGAGGTCTCTGAGAAAGTGCCAGAGTTCGGCCCGCCTGAGGCGGGCCCTCCGCGGTTGGGTATTAAATAACAATGGCTTAGTCCCGCGTAGGCGGGGTTCATCCTGAAGGGATTCACCCTGAAGGGCTCCCAGCCCCGCAAAAATGACTTTTTTAGAGTTCTCTTTCATTGGAGTTCATCTCCCGTTGGTGAGGAACACCAACGAAGAGCAAAGTGGGGTGGATGGAACTGTGAACTAAGAACCGTGAACCATCAACTACATTCTCATGGGTGGTGGGGAGGGGTATCTGCCTACTGCAAACTTCAAACTGTATACTGGTCACACATGCAGGCTTCAAACCAGCCACTTTTCCTCACAACTCTATTTAACGAGAGTCATCTTCTTTGTCTCTCTATAATTATCTACTTCCAATGTATAAAAATATATTCCACTGGAAACATCTTTCCCCTGTTCATCTTTCCCATCCCAAGCCACCTGGTAGCTCCCGGCTTTTTTAGGTCCGTTCACCAAAGTCCTCACCTTCTGTCCCAGAACATTGTATATCTTGAGGGTGGTGTGGAGGGAACTGTGAACCATGAACTGTGAACCATCAACTGCCTTCTTATGGGTGGTGTGGATGGGGCTATCAACTATGAACCGTGAACTATGAACCGCCTTTCCCTGGGTGGTGTGGAGGGGACTGTGAACCGTGAACTGCGAACCATCAACCGCCTTTTCGGGTGTCTGCCTACTGCCTACTGTATACTGAATACTGGTGACCGGATTAAACGGATTGGGATAATTTTGCAAAAGCTCAAAAGATTGGATGCCAGAATTATCCTTATCCTCATCCACATCTGCCAAGAGTGAAACCGTGATGGAGTCCTCATAGGGGATGAAATTGGGCTTGGTTACCACCACACTCATCTCTCCCACGTCATCTAAGTTTACCTCACAGGTTAGATTACCATCCGGATCGGTTTCCCCCAAAAACATAATCCTGTCTCTTAGGGTCAAACAGATTAAAGCATCACTTACTCCTGCCCCCTGAGAAGTGACCGAGAAGTTGATGGTTCGCCAACCCATGGTTACCTCGTCCGGATGGATCGCCGTTAGATCTGACGGAATCTCAGTCCAGACCGGCATCTCCGGATCACCGAATAAATTATGTCCGTAGTTAATATCCCGATAAGAAGGATAAGCACATCTGGAGAGAGCCTCTGCCACCCCGATGTGATGTCCCGGATTGCCGTCTAATAGATATTCCAAAAACTTTTCAAAAAGCGCATAGGAGATGCTCACCCAACCCCATCTGGAATACCCCAGGAATGCCACCCCACCTTTTTGGTGAGCCAAAGGATAGAATTCACCCACGCAGAGTTCCCCTCCCTCCACATCTATGGCGCTCTGACTGCAGGATATGGAATACATTATCCCGTATTTTTGTTCGCTGTCCAGATCAGGCAGGTGTCCATGTCCGTCGTTTTCTCCCGGAAAGGTAAAGACCCAGGATTTAGGTGTGCGATTGGTTAAGTTGGATTTTGCCACAAAACCATTTGATTTCCCGTGAGCTAAAACTCCAATTATACCCCAGCCTTGATTCATCGTCTGTATGCAGGTCTCTCCATCCGGACTGACCGGGTTCTGTGCATCTCCGGTTGGTGATTCTATTAAAGTGGACAGGTCCTGATAGAAGTTGGATGGGATGTATTGGGAAACCAGATGATGCTGTCCATCTCCTCCGCCCCAGTCCCTCATCTGATCCGAGCTCATCCATAACGAGCGGATAAGATAATCGGTTGACCCACCTCCCGGATTTTTCTCGTAGGAGAGCAGTTTCTCCACAAAAGCCTTTGCCTCTGTGGTGTCGCCTGCGGGAACTCTTCCTACAAACAAATCCGGATAGATGTCAGGACTGTCGTGTTGCGGCTCTCCCCAGACTCCATCGTTGTCCTGATCCCACTCCCCGTCCACATCCGAAAAGTAAAGATCACAGATCTGCTGATTAGAATTTGGCGGAGGGGTGGACGTATTGGTGGGATATGCATATCTTATCGGAACCACATCCTCATCCCCTCCCAGAAGTACCCAACTGGTTCCGTTCTGATAAGCTTCAATCAAGAAATTCTTGAGCTTTTCCGCATCATCTCTTCCGGAATAACTCAAAAGAATGCTATCTATTAAGACTATGGTTGCATCTGTTCCCTTCTGGGTCTTCCATTCCACCAAGGGCAAAAATGCCGACATTAGTTCCTTTGAGGTGATAACCAGATAGGGATGAAATATTGAACTGTCGAGATTTGCTTTAAAGAGACCAGCTTGGAAGTCTTTGCAGATGAAATTCGGTATATCTGTCTTGTTGTCAACCAACTGGTGCAGAATCTTTTCATACATTCGCTGTGCCTTGTCTGATCTTCTCTGTATTTGAGAAGATAAGGGGAGTTCGTTTGAATACTGCAATTCTACTCTAATATCCAGTTGAGCGTAGAATATAAGCCTTTGCGATTTGGGCTGGTATTGCAAAGGAGAAAGCGCCAAAGTAACCAGATGATTGCCTGCCAGATAGCCTTGCTCAACTATTTCCACCAACTGGGGAGGATATAACGCATTTGAATTATAGATCATTGAGTCTGGCTTTATCCATTTTTTTATATCAGAACCGTCTGTTTTTTCATCCAACTGACCCGGAAAGATAAGAAAGTCCCCCTCTATAAATAGGGGATGCGCATCGGCGATAGATACATCAGCTATCTCACTATCATTGGGAAGGATAAGATGGATTAGCTTTATAGGAAGATCGGGAGAGCCGACATCTTGCGATCTTATACAATCTTTCAAGCTAACTAGGTCAAAATCACCCTTTCGATCAAAGAGCAGATCCTCTTCAGAGAAAATTGCCTGATAGGTGACCTGGGCGAGTCCCTGGTTTGAAAAGACAGACAAAGCAAAAAGAAGAGACAGAAAACATTTTAAGCTTCTGCTCATGATCCCCCCCCTTTTGAAATTAGCTTCCCAAGGGATTGCAATTCACACTGTTCGATTTTGCAACTTGCGTGCCAGCGGGAAAAGTTTTTGACAAAACAGAAACTTTTGCACCAAGTTAACTTTTACCAATGGATTATACCATCAAGCTCAGATGCAAGGACTCCTGAAGAGGGTCACTTTTTTCATTTTTCAAAATTGAGAGTATGGGAGATACCCAATACATTGTGGTATGTTTTCAACATGACCACAACCTCACAAAAATATTATAGAAAAACAAATTTTTTCCTTGACAAAAAATGGGCGAGAGTGTATCATAAGGGAAGAAAGTGGATATTTTTGGTCGTAAGTGGGCGGAAGAGGGCGCATGAGCCCACACGTTTTCGGTAAGTTGTTATAATAACATGAGTAGGATGTATCTTTTTAAAGTAAAATTTGAAGTTAATGAAGTTTTCTTAAGCAGCGATTTGACTTAGATGTAGGTATAAGAACGTGTTTGAGAGGAGAGGGCTATAAAGGGAACGGAGTGTTCAGCTATCCATCAGCTTTTAAGCTTACATACTCTCCCTTCATTTGCGCTACATTAAGTTCTCGTTTTAAGCTTAAAGACTTTCACTTCTCATGGCTTCGTTTAAAGGGACATACATATCCACCATTGACGGCAAGCGGCGACTTAAACTGCCCAAGAAGCTGAGAGAGGCCGTGCCACCCTCCTCCAATGATCATTTCGTCATAGGACCGGGATATGATAACTGTATCTTCATCTATCCCGCTGATGAATGGGCAAAGCAGGAGGAGAAACTCAGAAACCTGAAAGTGGATTTACCAGAACACCGGTTTTGGGAAAGGGTATTTGTTCCGGAGTCGGAGGATGTGAGAGTCGATCGGGTAGGACGGCTCACCGTCTCCCAACGGCTTTTGGATTTTGCCCATATCAAAAAGGAGGTTTTGATCTTGGGAATTCTGGCACGCATTGAACTTTGGGCGCCTGAGGCTTACAAGAAGTATATAGAACAATATAAACAGAGTTTTGAGGAGGTGGCAGAGAAGATATTCAAATCTTAAACTGCCTTAAGCACAAGATTCAACTCTTTTTATAGCAAAGAGTTTTGCTTTTTTCATAAACATAGACTTTACGCCAAACCATGTCCGGAAGGGTGCCCGTACGGTTCATATCCGCATGATTCTGTGGAAAGGCTCGGATACGATAAGGATAATCTTTTGAAAGACAATAATCTATTCATATGAGCACAAAAAATCAATGGAATTAACTGATTTTATTTCGGAGGGCCTCACCTCCCCCCCGTCTCCCTCTCTACTAAGTGGAGAGGGAGAGAAAAATGGGGGTGAGGTAAATGCCGGTCAAATTTCGTTCCTGGGATCTCTGAAAAAGTGCCAAAGTTCGGCGGGCTCAGAGCCCATCCTAAGCGGTTGAGTGTTAAACAACAATAATTCACTCCCGCGTAGGCGGGGTTCATCCTGAAGGGCTCCTAGCCCCGCAAAAATGATTTTTTCGGAGCTCTCTTCCTGACGCAAAAGATGTGTTGAAACGTCCATCGCAAAATGTTAAGAGCATGCACCAACCGGTTCTGGTGAAGGAGGTTTTAAACAATCTTTTATCTGAGAAATCTGAGATTCTGATTGATGCCACGGTGGGGACGGGTGGACATGCAGAGGCTATCCTGACAAAGCTGAAGGGAAAAGCGAAGTTAATCTGTATTGACAGAGATGAAAATGCTTTAAAAATCGCTAAAAGACGTTTAGTCCGGCACAAAAATCAAGTCAGGTTTGCTCATCTTCGTTTCAGTCAGATAGAGGATTTTCTTTTACGTTTGAACATAAAAGAGGTTTCGGGATTTCTTTTTGATTTAGGTGTATGTTTACTTCATCTGGAAAACAAGGAGAGAGGTTTCAGCTTCCAATTGGAAGGACCATTAGACATGCGAATGGACAGATCGCAATCCAAAAGTGCCTTTGAGGTAATCAATCATTATTCACTTTCGGAACTGACCAAAGTTATTTATGAGTTTGGTCAGGAAAGATTTTCCAAAAGGATCGCCAGAGCCATTGTGAACTGCAGAAAGAGGTGTCCCATCTTGACCACCTTTCAGTTGAGAAGTCTGGTAGAATCAGTGATCAATCCCAGATATAGGATAAAGTCCTTAGCCCGTGTATTTATGGCCATCCGGATAGAAGTAAACGATGAGTTAGCCGAGTTAAAAGAAGGGCTTAAGCAGGCGGTTCGTCTTCTGGCTCCTGGCGGGAGACTATGTGTGATCTCTTATCATTCCCTGGAACATCGGTTGATAAGGGAAAAAATGAGATGTGAAATCAAAGGATGTATCTGTCCGCCAGATCTTCCCGTATGCTGTTGTAGTGCCAAAACCACTTTAAGGATG
This sequence comes from Candidatus Zixiibacteriota bacterium, assembly GCA_023127875.1. The sequence goes on along the minus strand of JAGMFA010000033.1, from coordinate 6,518 downwards.
ATCGCCACCAAGCCCATACTCCCTTCACCTGAAGAGATAGAAAAAAATCCGAAAGCAAGGAGTGCAAAGCTCTGGGTGGCAGAAAAGCTGGGACCTCAATGAATTGGAGAGTACACATAATGAGATAATAAAGGCGCAGGCTATCGAATGACATGGTAGCCGCCCATCTGGGCGCTGACAATAGACCGCAAGAAAACAACGCAGGCTAAAGCCTGCGGCTACCAATAGATCAAAGATTTGTAGCTGCCCATTTGGGCATTAAGAAGGGTAACCTAAATTGTATGTAACCTTCAATTAATTTGATAATAGGCGGAGAAAAGAGTTTGAGTAGAGCTAAAACAAAAATAAATCGCTTTGCCGTAAAAAGTAAAAAAAGCTTGAGGCTGAAAATCCTTTTGATTTCTCTTGCGCTGATTTTCTTGTCCTGCATGTATATCTGGCAGAGGGTAACAATCATCACCCTTTCTACCCACACCAAAGAGCTGAGGCTTGAAATCAGGCAAAAACAGAAGACTCGTAAATACTTGCAAATTGAGGTGGCCGAGCTTAGTTCAATCCAAAGAATAGAAGAGATAGGCAAACAGATGGGATTGGTTTATCCCGGCCCGGATCAGATAGGGCTGATTCGAGAATCGTCTGATTCCACTTACCTGGAGACACCCGGCTTCGCGAAAAACATCTGGGCTAAACTGAAAGCTCTTCAGAAAAATCTCCTCTCCGGAGATGAAGCTATTGCAAAAGAAATCAAAGATGAGCTATAAGACCGGAACACGCAAAATGCGCCGTCCGTCTTCTAAAAGACGGAGTCGATCGAGATGGATCAAGCTCTCAAGGAGAAGATCGGTTCTCATCTTTACCTTGGGATTCTTTGTATGGCTTCTGATTCTTTCCCGCCTGTTTTTCATCCAAGTTCTTGAAGGGACGGAATACAAAAAGATCGCCTTAAGACAGCACCGTCAGCATATCAAATTGGAAGCAAAAAGAGGAATGATCTTTGACCGAAACGGAAAGGCTTTGGTCATCAATCTTCCGGTGGAATCTTTCTTTGCCATCCCGGAAAGCGTGAAAAACGTAGATCAGGTAGCAAGGGCATTTAGCTCATTCCATTCCAGCTATGCTCAGATAAAAAAGAATCTTTTGACCCAAAAGAATTTCGTCTGGTTAAAAAGAAAGGTAGAAAAAGAGGAGAGCCAAAAGATAAAGAAGAGAAAGTTGGAGGGCGTTTGGGTAAAAAACGAGACCAAAAGGTATCATCTGTATGGGGATTTGGCAGAAGAGATCTTGGGATTTACAGACATTGACAATCGGGGATTGGCTGGGGTGGAATATCAATATGACCAATACCTAAAAGGCAAAGATGGTGAGGGAATTTTTCAGCGGGATGGGCACAGAAATTCCTATCAGATCGCCGAGTATCCCTTGCAGGAGCCCGAGGATGGTAAAAGTCTGGTTTTGACCATCGACATAGAACTCCAAAGTATCGTGGAAGAGGAGCTAAAAAAAGGCATAGAGCTAACTCAGGCGGAGGGTGGAAGTGCCATCTTCATGGATCCCAAAACTGGTGAAATTCTGGCAATGGCTTATTGTGGAAAAGATGATGGATTGCCTGTAAAAAACAAAACCATAAGTGATAATTTTGAGCCCGGTTCAACCTTCAAGATTATCACTGCCGCCGCCGCTTTGGAAGAAAAGACAATAAGCCCCCAAGATAGCATCTTTGGGGAAAAGGGGAAATTCAGAATAGGTAGGAGAGTTATCCATGACGTCAAATCTTATGAATGGCTCACCTTTAAGGAAAGTGTGATGTATTCCTCCAATATCGCTCTCTCAAAGATAGCCATGATGGTGGGCAAAGATAAACTATACCATTATATCTGCAAGTTTGGAATAGGCGAAAAGACTGGAATCGACCTGCCGGGCGAAGCCAAGGGGTTTATTCCTTCTCCCCGGAGGTGGTCTGATTTTGTTCTCTCCTGCGTGGGTTTCGGACAGGGAATTTCCCTCACCGCCTTACAACTGGTATGCGCCTATTCTGCCATAGCCAATGATGGTATCCTGATGAAGCCCTTCGTGGTCAGGGCGGTCCTTGATGAGAAGGGAGATACTTTGAAAACAAAAAGTCCCACCCAAATCAGGCAGGTAGTGAGCGAACAAACCGCCCACCTTCTGGTGGAATTTATGAAAGGGGTGGTCTCCTCTGGAACTGGCCAGAGGGCAAAGATGGAGGGGCTGACCATCGGGGGAAAAACCGGCACTGCTCAAAAGGCAAAGCCGGGAGGAGGGGGATATGAAAAGGATAGTTACATCGCCTCCTTCACAGGCTTCTTCCCAGCCGAGAATCCTCAGATGGTGGGGCTGATCACCCTGGATAGTCCCAGAAAAGAACACTTGGGAGGATTAACTGCCGCACCAGTATTCAAAAACGCCACTCGACGGATTGTCTCTCTAACAGGAGAATCTCTGGTAATGGTTGAGCCTAAGGGTATGCTGTCCACCGCCACAAAAGAGATGCAGTCCGATTTCATCGAAGAAAAGCTATACCAACGGAGCCGGGAGTCTTTCAATCTCTTCGCAGTCTCAGATTCCAGCCTAAAAGATATGGTTCTGGTTCCAGACGTGCGAGGGTTGACTGTCAGGGAGGCAGTGAAGACACTTGCTCTTCGGGATCTATACTCTAAGCTCAAAGGAAGCGGTATTGTAGTCAAGCAGATTCCTGAACCGAACGCCAGAGTAAACAAAAATAAGTTGTGCATCATAGAATGTCAGCCCCAGTAATGGGTAAGAAAGACATGCAAAATCTGAAAAAACTTCTAAATGCACTTCCCTCCAAGAAGATCTCTGGAGAGGTGGATTTAGACATAAAAAAAATTGAATATGATTCCCGTCAGGTCAAGTTGGGTGATCTTTTTGTAGCCATTGAGGGATACTCAGATGATGGGCACAAATATATTCATTCTGCAGTCAAAAAAGGTGCAGTAGCTGTGGTGGCACAGAAGGATGGTGATTACAAAGCCAAGGCTCAGATAATAGTTCCGAATTCCAGAGAAGCTTTAGCACTTTTGGTAAACAGATTTTACGGTTTCCCCTCTAAAAAACTCAAAGTAGTGGGCATCACCGGCACCAATGGCAAAACTACCATCTCCTATCTGATCAGATCGATTCTGAAACAAAATCAAAAGAAAGTTGGCTTAATCGGAACCATCGCTTATTGGATGGACGATGAGAAGACGAAAGCGATCAACACTACTCCAGAATCACTGGACCTGCAGAGAATGTTTTCCCAGATGCTTGAAGAAAAAATATCTGCAGTGGTGATGGAGGTCTCCTCCCATGCTTTAGCTTTGCATCGGGTTGACGGGACCCAGTTCGACGTAGCGGTATTTACCAATTTGAATCATGAGCATCTGGATTTTCACCAGACCATGGACGCTTATCGCCATGCAAAGGGCCTTTTGTTCAAAAAGCTAAAAGAAAAGGGAAGCTGTGCGGTGATAAATATGGATGATCCTAATTGGAGGTATTTTTCCCAACAAACCGAAACTTCATGCTTAACCTATTCTCTGAACGATCCCAAAGCAGATTTTTTCACCACCAACTTCATCTGCACTCCGGAGAGAACTTTAATCAACATGGCAACTCCAGTCGGGGAGATCAAATTGGACTTTAAACTCATCGGAGAGTCAAATATCTATAATGCCTTAGCCAGTATGGCGGCGGGATTTGCCTTAGAAATAGATCCGAAGATAATAAAATCGGGTCTGGAAGCGGTGACTGGGATTCCCGGACGTATGGAAAGAATCCAGGCAGGACAGGATTTCAATATCTGGATAGATTACGCACATACCCCCCATGCCTTTGAAAGGCTTTTGAAAACCGCCCGTCAGCTAACCAAAGGGAGGTTGCTCTTCCTTTTTGGATGCGGCGGAGATCGGGATACTGGCAAAAGACCTCTGATGGGAAAGGTGGCATCAGAGTATGCGGACCTCATCTTTCTAACAGAAGACAATCCCCGCTCAGAAGACCCCAAGGTAATTGTGCAGCACATAATGCATGGGATAGAAGAGAAAAACAAAGTTCAGATAATAATCGACAGAGCGGAGGGGATCAAGAAAGCGTTAGAAATTGCCAGATCCGGAGATACTCTGGTGCTGGCAGGCAAAGGGCATGAGGATTACCAGATAATCGGAAACAAAAAAATCCACTTTTCTGATAAGGAAACGGTGCTGGAACTATTAAATTCTCCAGCCGTAACCGACTCTCGGTCAAGCTGTAGGGGCAATTCATGAATCGCCCCTACCATATACTGAGGCCCAGAATGGTAGGAGATGAGAGTTGTCTGCAATCTATGATTAGTTGGTGTAAGTAAGGTTTTATGTTTCAAATAACTTTAGATGAATTAGTCAAGGTGGTTCAAGGGGAAACCCTTTTAGGTCATTATGCCAGAGATCAGATGATCAGCGGAATTAGTATCGACTCTCGGAAAATAGGTAAGGGGAACCTCTTCGTTGCTATTGCCGGAGATAGATTCGATGGTCATCAGTTTGTGAAACAGGCGCTGAATAAGGGTGCCCAAGCGACAGTTATTGCCAAAGACAAAAACCATACCATAGATCAGGAAGTTTTTAATAAAATTGCGGTGATTCTGGTGCAGGATACCAAAAAGGCTTTAAGAGATATGGCATCATGGCACAGAAAGAAATTTGACATTCCCGCAGTGGCGGTGACTGGAACAAATGGCAAGACCACCACCAAGGATATGATAGCAGAGGTTTTGTCCAGTCGGTTTAAAGTGTTAAAGTCACCTAAAAGTTATAATAATCTTATTGGGGTACCGCTTACCCTATTTCAACTCAATTCCAGTTCAGAGGCTCTGGTGGTAGAATTGGGCATGAGCAGTCCGGGGGAGATTGGAATTTTAACTAAGATATCAAATCCCGATATAGGAGTTATCACCAACATAGGACCGGCTCATCTGGAATCTATGCAGAGCGTAGAAAAAATCGCTAAAGCAAAATTTGAGCTTCCGGATAATATGTCGTCCCCCAAGACTCTGATTCTAAACGCAGACGACTGCATTCTGGCCAAAAGAATTAAACAAAAGAAAGAGGACGAGAGGTTGATAAGCTTCGGCATCATAAATAAGGCGGATTTTGTGGCAGACAGAATAGAGATGAACGGGGATGGTTACATCAGTTTCAGAGCAAACAAAGACTTAACCATTAAGTTGGGGCTTTTGGGTATACACAACGTTTATAACGCCTTAGCCGCATTTGCCGTGGGAAGTCTGATAGAGGTGGACCCACAGGAAATCAAGCAGAAGCTAGAAAGGTACACCCCTTCCGAGCTGAGAATGGAACTTGTCCAGATCGGGAATATAAGAGTCATAAATGATAGTTATAATGCCAATCCGGTCTCCATGGAGAAGGCTTTGGAAACTCTGAATGCGATAAAGACACCAGGAAGAAAAATTGCAGTATTGGGCGATATGTTGGAGTTGGGAGAGAAATCCATAGATTTTCATTTAGAAGTGGGAAGAAAGGCGGCTCAATTCGGTGTGGACCTGCTTGTGGTGGTGGGAGAACTTGCGCGCCTAATTGGCGAGGGAGCAAAGAAAGCAGGGATGAACTCTGGTGATATTCTAACTTTTGAGAATAACCAAAAGGTTAGCTTCTATCTTTTAGAGAATTTGAAAGAGGGGGATCTGGTATTGGTCAAAGGTTCCAGAAAAATGAAAACCGAAGAGGTGGTCTTAAGTTTAAAAAGCCAGTTCAGGCGACAGAATTAGGACTCCAGACATCAGTATCCAGACGCCTGACATCTGGAGTCTGGATACTTTTGAACACATAATTTTCAAATGGAGGGAATGGAAAATCTCGCTGCAATCAAACGCTTATAAATGGTTCAAGGGTTAAAAAGTTCAAGGGTTCAAAGGCTCAAAATGACCTGAGGTATAGGATGCTTTACCATTTGCTTTATCCTTTAGGCAAAACTTTCATTCTTTTTAATCTTTTCAGATACATAACGTTCAGAACGGCGGGTGCTACCCTCACCGCTCTTTTGATCAGCCTGATTTTAGGACCGATCATCATCCGAAAACTGAAGGAGAAGCAGGTATGTGAGAAGATAAGAGAGGAAGGTCCTTCCACTCATAAAGTTAAAGAAGGAACTCCCACTATGGGAGGCGTGATAATCTTGTTCTCCGTTGTGATCCCCACCCTTTTGTGGGCGGACTTGACCAATGCCTACACCCAACTGATACTTCTGGTTACCATCTGGATGGGGCTTATCGGATTCATGGACGATTATCTTAAAGCCATCAAACACCAACCAAAGGGGATGGTGGGAAAAAAGAAGCTGGTAGGGCAGGTGGCTTTGGGTCTGCTTCTGGGGGTTCTTTTGCGTGTGTTCCCACCCTCCAGAGATTTCGGCACCGCCTCCGATATCCTCTTTTTTAAAAACTATTTGGTGAATTTCGGAATCTTCTATATCCCTTTGGTGATACTGGTGATCACCGGCGC
>JAGMFA010000032.1 GCA_023127875.1 Candidatus Zixiibacteriota bacterium | reverse complement strand
AAACCGCTTCAACTCTCGATCGCGCGACTTATGGGTAATAGTTAGCCCATCGAGGGAGGGGAAAATGAAAGAAGGGTTATTCCAATATTTATGCGAAACTTAGTAAAAGAACGGTTTCCCCACCCGGACGGGTGCCCGTCTGGGCAGATATATAAAGGTGTGCTCAGTCTACCCCCGATACGATTTTAAACACTATTTGACTCCGGCGATAAGGAAGGAACAAAAGTGGGCAGACGCCCAGACGGGGGCGTCTGCCGGGGCTTGTCCGAGCCCACCCGTCTGGGTGGGTGGATACCATGTGCTAATACCGGTCCAATTGTGATAAAGTTTTTATTGACAAGCAGAGGGTTTTATAATAAATTGATTCTCAGCAAGTAAGTTAACCGTGATGTGGTGAGGCAAGCTTATCTTTAACCCTTTAGCTGGGGGTGACGCTTTGAATTACGCAGTCATTTTAGCCGGGGGAAGAGGAGAAAGATTCTGGCCTCTTTCCCGAACCCAACATCCCAAACAACTTCTGCATATCACATCCCAGAAGACCATGCTTCAGGAGACCATTGATCGGGTCAGGGATTTTATCCCTATAGAAAGAACCAAGGTGGTCACCGGCGAAAACATAAAAGAGTCGATCCTGAAGCAGGTGGATTACCTTAAAGAGGAAAACCTGATTGTCGAACCAGCCATGAAAAACACATGTGCGGCTATCGGAGTGGCGGCCGTTCATCTTCAGAAGATTGACCCGGATGCCACCATGGTAGTTCTCTCCTCCGATCATATGATTAAACCCAAAGAGAAGCTTGTGAAGATTTTGGAGGTGGGGACAAAAATGGCTGGTGAAGGAGAGTATCTGATCACCATAGGCATCACGCCCACCCGGGCAGAGACAGCTTATGGATACATAGAGTTTACCGAACTTTATGACACCTTCGATGATATTTTAGTTTATCAGATTAAGGAATTCAAGGAGAAACCCAATCGGATCGTGGCACAACAATACTATTACGATCGGAAGCATCTGTGGAACAGCGGAATGTTTATCTGGACTGTGTCGACCCTTCTTGAAGCGTTAAAGAACCTTATGCCCCAGATGTATAGGGAGCTGGAGGACTATTCCAAACACGTGGGCACCCAAAACGAAGATGCGGCAAAAGAAGAGCTTTACCGGCACCTGGAAAACATCTCCATAGATTGTGCCGTGCTGGAAAAGGCGGAGAACGCTCTGGTGTTCAAAGCGGATTTAATCTGGGATGATATTGGCTCATGGCTGGCTCTGGACAGAATAAAAGAGAAAGATCGGGATCATAATGTGATCGTGGGGGACGCCCGCGCCATAAGCACCTATGAGACCACCATCGTTAACGACTCCGATGGCATAATCGCCACCTTAGGAGTTTCAGACCTGGTGATCGTGAAGACCGATGATATCGTTTTTGTGGCTCATAAAACCAAGGTGCAAGATGTCAAAGAGCTTCTTTCCGAATTCACCCGGGATAAGGGACTGGAGAAATATCTATGAGGCCAAGCAAGCTTTTAATTTACCTTCTTCTTTGTATGTGCCTTTCAGGTTGTTCCCTCTGGCCTAAAAAAAGTATAAAAGAGGACCCTCGAACCAGAGGAGAAAATCAGTTTGACCCCCTGGGCTTTCCCCAGGACCGGGAAATCGTTACCGAACAGGAACCCAAAGAAAAAAGGGAGGGAACTTCTGGATTTGAGAAAGAGAATAAAATTGAATTGGACGAATCAAAGGGAAAAGAGAGTCTCTTTTTCAGAAAAGTTTACCGGGTGCAGTTCTTCGCCACCAAATATCCGGATGAAGCCTCCCGGGTGGCTGAATCGGTAGCAGATCAGCTTTCGGAGAAGAGCTACATAGACTATAAAACCCCTTACTACTGGGTAAGGTTGGGAAACTGTGAAACCAAAGAGGAGGCTGAGGTCCTCTTGGAAAAAATAAAGAAATTGGGATATAAAGAGAGTTGGGTGGTGGAGGTGGAAATCAAACCGTAATTCTTCAGAAACAAAATACAGGGACGTAATTTGTTAATCAAAACTAAAGTTTTGTTGGTCAACCAGGAGAACCCGGAAAAAAACATAATAAACGAATCCGCCAGGATTCTAAAAGGTGGAGGCATAGTTTCGTTTCCCACCGAGACGGTTTATGCTCTGGGCGCAGATGCCTATAATGAGGAGATGGTGGCAAAGATCTATCGGATTAAGAGGAGGGATAGATCCAGGCCTCTCTCTGTCTTCTTAAAAGGCGCAGGGGATGCCCGGAAGGTGGTCGACTTTGTAAGTGAGGATGCGGGAAAGCTTATGGAAAAATTCTGGCCCGGTCCTTTAACTTTGGTATTCAGAAGCACCTCTCCCAAGCTCTCATTGGTTTTAGCCAAAGGAGATAAGCTGGGCATTCGGGTTTCTCCCAGCAACATGATAGCTCAACTTCTGGAGGCAGTGCAGGTTCCCATCACCGCCACCAGCTCCAACATCTCCGGAAAGAAAAGTTGTGTGGCGGCAAATAGGGTCTTTTATTTCTTCAACGGAAGAATAGATTTGATTCTGGACGGAGGGAAATCAAGGGTCTTCCTCCCCTCCACCGTGCTGGATGTCTCCACAGAAGAGGTCTCCTTGATTCGGCTGGGGCACATACCTTTAGATGAGATAAAAAAGGTGGTGCCAAAGATAAGGATTCCTGAAGAGGAACCTCATGATAATGCCAATCCGCAAAAGGTGAAAGTCGACTCGGTTCCGGAAAATCCTCAAAAGGGAGATGGGCAGACTCAAGCCGGTGCCTTAGGTTAATTCAAAAGGAAGGTATCTTTTTGATGAAAGAGTTCATCAAAAAATGGATAAAAGCCATACGAGCGCCATTTTTCACCGCCAGCGCCATACCGGTTCTGGTAGGAAGTGCCTTAGCCTGGAACATGACCGGAAAGTTTAGCTTATCTAAATTCATTCTGGTTTTGGTGGGAGTACCTCTCTTCAACGCAGGAACAAATTTAGCCAACGATTATTATGATCACAAAACCGGAAACGATGAGATCAACACCAAGGTTACACCTTTCTCCGGAGGAAGCCGGGTAATTCAAAATAGGGTGATTCCGCCCCAGCACATGTTGATCGGCTCATTTTTGTTCTTCGGCCTCGGTTCAATTATAGGATTATATTTGAATGCAGTCACCCCAGGGAATTTGGTTTTATATCTGGGCATCTTCGGACTTCTGACTGGATTCTTTTATACCGCCGCCCCTATCCTCATCGGCTATAGAGGCATCGGAGAGCTTGTTGTTGGCTTGAACTTGGGCACCCTCACCATAATAGGAACATACTATGTTCAAGCTCACAGTTTAAGCTGGTCCGCTTTCTGGATATCGCTTCCCATCGGCTTTCTGGTGGCGGCGATTTTATATATCAATCAATTTCCCGATTATGAAGCAGATAAGGCGGTGAACAAAAGACACCTGGTGGTGATATTAGGTAAGAGGAAGGCGGTTTATGGCTACTATTTCTTAATCTGTGCCACTTACCTGGTGATAGCGGGAAGTGTGATTTTCAGGATTGTCACCCCTTTTGTTTTAGTTTCTTTTTTAACCCTTCCCGTAGCCCTGGGCGCCATCAAAACCCTAAAAGCCAACTACGACAAATTCACCGAACTCATCCCCGCTCAAGCTAAAACCATAAAGGTACATCTTTTAGTGGGATTGCTTTTATCTCTTGGTTTTGTATTGGGAAGGATTGTTTGAAGTGCGGTGCGGTGAAAAGTTAGGTTCTGATGTTTCAACAAGTTCCTATAATACGAAAAGTAGTTAATGGCACGAGACAACTTTTGTCACCACACACATGGTCGCGGTGGTGCAGGTTTTCGGAAACTACACTAAGAGAGTCTTGAAGGTGAAGTTAAGATGAAAAAAACTCGCAAAGATATAGAACCGATCTTGGAGGAGGTGAAAGGTAGCCTTCAGAAAATCTATGGAGAAAAATTAAAGAGAGTCATTCTATATGGCTCCTATGCCCGAGGAGATGCTACAGAAGGCTCAGACATTGATATTATTGTGCTTTTTGATGAGATTAGAGATTTTGATGCTGAACTGGATACGCTTTTTGAGGTAATTGGTCAAATAGACTTTAAATATGATACCTTAATTTCTGTTCTCCCACTGGAAGAGAAACAATATTTAGCACGAAGGCTACCCGTAATCCTTAATGCAAAAAGAGAAGGTGTCCCCATATGAGGAAGGACAAAGATATTCCTGACCTCTTGCAGATGGCAACAGAAAGTCTTGAGGTTGCGGAAGATTTATTTAAAAGTAGGCATTACGGTTTTTCTGCAAGTCGATCCTATTATGCGATGTTTTATGCTGTTGAAGCTGTTTTGCTAACTAAAAATCTCTCATTTTCAAAACATAAAGCCGTCATTGCTGCATTTGGAAAAGAGTTCGTTAAAACAGATCTTCTGCCTCAACCGTTACATCGGTATCTTAGAAATGCTTTTAAGTTGAGACAATTGGGGGATTATGGTTTTCCAGGTTCGGTAAGCGAAAAGAAAGCCAGGACATTGATTGAACAGACAAAAGATTTCATCGGGACAGTTGAGGAATATGTGAGAAAAGAGGGATATGCGTTGTGAAACCAATTTGACTTCCATAAGTACTAAAAGACTTAAAGCAAAGCTTGTCTGTTCACTGAACTTCTTTGTTGTGAAGGATAACAATATCCTGACGCAACAAGCGAGTTGATGCAATGAGAGGAACAATGCTTGACCTATTAATGATGGAATATAAGCGGGTTCTCTCAGATATCTCTGAGATACAAAAAATACCTGAGAGATGGGGAGCAATTATGCTCCCCCTCTCAGCAGGAATTCTCGCCCTGGCAGTTAATTCGATGAAAGCCCTCCCATCAATAGGGGTTGCATTCCTCGTATTCCTTTCAATTGCCACAATCCTAATATGGCGGTTAATCGGCTACACCTCTTGGTACAAAGTTAGGATGCTCTCTGAACGATTACGCTCACCGGAGGAGAAGATTTCTGAATATAAGGATGCAGTGGAAACGGTCCTTTATGATCATTCGGAAAGATAGGTTTTTGTGCGGAGATCGTTTGTGCCTTTTCTTTCCCAAAGGGCATTGTTGGATTCCTTTGCGTTCCTATATATAGTAACAGAAGTTGCAATTATTGTGGTGAAAATTGTGTCTTTTTGAAGCATTTAATCGTCTCAAGCCCCCAGCTAAATCCCCAATGACCACCAGAAACACTGACCCAAGCTTCGTATGAATGATGAAGTTGGTTTAGTAGAAATCTGAACCGCTCAGAAATTCACAAATACTCATGATTGACTTAATTTTCCTTCACCCTCCCAGCATATATGATTTCCGAAAGCGTTCTGTCATGTGGGGACCGATAAGCGATGTGATCCCCTCCACCCCCGTCTTTGACATGTATCCTCTGGGATTTGTCAGCCTGTCCCAATATCTGACCAGTCACGGGTTTGATGTGCGGATCATCAATGTCGCCTATAAGATGCTATCTGATTCTCATTATGATGCAGAAGAAGAGATAAAAAAGTTGAAGGCTTTTGCTTTCGGCATCGACCTGCATTGGCTTCCTCATGTTCAGGGAAGTTTAGAATTGGCACGAATAGTGAAAAAGCATCATCCCCAAACTCCGGTGATCTTCGGGGGACTGTCATCCACCTATTTTCATCAGGAGCTTATTACCTACCCACAGGTGGATTTTGTCCTGCGAGGAGATTCCACCGAGAAGCCTCTTTCGCTCTTGCTGTCTGCTCTTCAAAACAAGAAAGGCTTTGATAATATTCCCAATCTGACCTATAAGGAAAATGGAGAGGTGAAGATTAATCAGATCAGCTGGGTTCCTGACGATTTAAACCAGTATCCCCTGGATTATTCTCATATGATCAGATCGGCGATAAAACACAAAGATCTTTCCGGACCTATTCCTTTTTATGGCTGGCAGGAGTATCCCATCACAGCGGTCTTTACCTGTCGGGGCTGTAGTTATCATTGTGGAACTTGCGGAGGCTCACAGGAAAGTTACAAAAATTTCTGTCATCGCCAAAAACCCGCATACCGGGATGCGGAACTGGTAGCTTCTGACCTTCTCCAGATTTCTCGGTATTTCAAGGGACCTATCTTCATCCTGGGGGATATATTTCAACCAGGGGAAGAGTATGCTCGAAACCTTTTGAGCTTGTTAAGGAAACAAAAACTGGACAATCATGTGGTTCTGGAATTTTTTGACATTCCTCCTCTAAACTCTCTGGACTTAATCGCTGCCTCCATTCCCCATCTCAATATTCAACTCTCTCCTGAGACGCATGATCCAAAGATAAGAGCCACCTTCGGTCGACCCTATGATAATGAGAAAATGGAACAGATGATCGAAAAAATTCTTGATTTAGGTTGCCACAAGTTTGATCTCTTCTTTATGATCGGGTTGCCTGACCAGGATGTTAAATCAGTCATGGAAACTGTGGAGTATATCGATGACCTCTTGGAAAGATTGGACAAAAGTAAAAAACTTTTCCCTTATATTTCCCCCCTGTCTCCCTTTTTAGATCCAGGGAGCAGAGTCTTCGAAAACCCAGAAGAATATGGGTACAAGCTGTTCTATCATACTCTGGAGGAGCACAGAAAGGCGCTTATGGAGCCAAGCTGGAAGCAAATGCTCAACTACGAGACTTTTTGGATGACCAGAGACCAAATCGTGGAAAGCACCTACCAGAGTGCCCTAAGACTAAATCAGGTAAAATACAAACACGGGCTGATCAAGCTCAAAAAATTCAAGGAAATCGAAAAGAGGATAAACCAAGCGCAAAGCATCATCCGGGCGATCGATGAACAAATGACGAAAGAGGGATCGGTTAAAGCTCAACCCAAACCGGGTCAACAAAAGGAACTTGAAGATGTCAATTCATCTGTTCGAGCACTGAAGATCTCAACAATCTGCGATAAAGATGAACTCAAATGGCCGGTAAGATTTTTTAAGCTGAACCTCCCCAAAGGATCTTTGAAATTTCTGGCGCTTCTCAGACTAAAAAACATCCTCAGCTTAATTTTGCGAGGGAATGAGTCGCCTTCAGAAGAGGTGGAAAAGGGGGGTTGTGAAAATGTGACGGAGAGGTCTCCCAATCCGTAGGCTGAAGCTTATCTAAATCAACGTATCTCAGAATCCTGCTCTCTTGTTGGAGGGGGTTGAATCCCCACCCCTTTGACGGACAAAGGTTCAACCTATTAGTGTCCCCAGGATTGGCTTGTTCGGGTAGGGGTTGAACCCCTACCCGAACAGGTTTAAGATCAAGCTAAAGCTTGACACTCCAGAAGGCCTTTTGTAATTTGACTTCATCAGAGGTTCTTGTGTATATACGGTTGTTTTGAATAGCTTAACTTCGAATCACGTAGTTTAAATTGAAAGATAAGATTCGCATTTACACCGCAACAAGATTTTTGACCAGCTTTGCCTTCGGAACCATTCTGCCAGTTTATGTCCTGTATTTTCGACATTATCAGATAAATCTATTTCAGATCGCCCTACTTGCCGCAGTCTTTGAAGCATCCATTCTGCTTTTCGAGATTCCTACCGGTTTGGTGGCAGATATTTATGGTAGAAGAATCTCGGTGATCCTGTCTACCGCCTTTTCCCTGACTTCGGGAATCATTTTTATATTCTTTCCCTTTCTGGCAGGGTTTATCGTAGCGGAAATTATTGGCGGGCTGGGAGAAACTCTCCGGTCAGGAGCTTTAGAAGCTTGGCTGGTTGATTCGTTAAAACACGAGGGCAAAGAAGAGAAACAAAAGTCCGCTTTTGCTCAAGGAACGAAATTTAAGATAGCGGGCAATCTTTTGGGATTGATTCTGGGAGGATACTTAGCTTGGTTCAACATGAAATTGGTATGGATACCTTTCACGGTAGTATTCCTTATACTTTGTTTATTCTTGATTCTAAAGATGAAAGAGGAATACACCATCGAAAAAAAGGTTTCAGACAAAATTATTTCTAAATTCTCTGAGACAATCAAACAAAGCCTGAATGTTTTGCGATCGCAAAAACTGATTCTTGCGCTGATCGTTCTTGCTCTTTTCTCTGAATTCTCCTTTGAGGCCATCTCCCAGTTCTGGCAGGTTCATTTCGATGAGAATCTGTCCATCCCCATTCGATATTTTGGCTGGATCCTGGCGATAGCCTCTATTTTAACCATACTCTTCATAGACAAAGTTACGAGCTTCTCCGAGAAGTTCAAAGGTGAGATCTCCTCTTTGATAATTCTGGAGTTTCTTTTTCTTGTAAGCCTCTTGCTTATTGCTATGACCGGTTCGCCTCTGTTGACAGTGATCTTCTTTATTCTTCTTCAGTCATTTGTAAGCTTCAAGGAGCCTCTCTTTTTAGATTTATACAACAAGCACATCCCCTCCTCACAAAGAGCCACCTTGCTTTCCTTTCAAAGCCTGGTGGGATCAGGTGGAGAGGTTTTGGCAGGCCTTTGCATCGGAGTGGTGGCACAGAAGTTCGGATTACGCATCACATTTGGATTCGGAACGGTGGTCTTGTTTGTTGGGATAATTGCTTTTCTTCTACTCGCCACATCAAAGCCAAGCCGATCTGGAGTGTAAAGCTCTATCTTTAGCATTCGTAGGTCCGAAATCCCCCATTTGGGGGTTTCGGACAGAGTTGATGTCGGATAGTCCTTCAGACATATCCGACCTACTGTTGCTGTCCTACTTAAGAAAAGGGCAGTAGGGGCGATGATCTGTTATCGCCCTGAGCTTCTTTAAAGACCTCTCCCCCTGTATCCCCCTCTCCATGTCCTATGGATCCTGTGGAAAATGGAGAGGGGGACTGAGGGGGTGAGGTAAGAAAAAAAACATCTCATCCTCGACAAGACATATCCGACCTACTGTCCCCTGTCCAAAGAAAACGTGAATCAGTTTGCAGATAATATTGAATTATTTTGCACATGTAGGAGAAAACTTTTAATTAAGGTTTGTTGCTGTCCAAAAATCATCCAGTTTTGTTCCTCAGCCAAGTCTCTGTAAACCAATCCATTACCACCACATCCCTTAAACAGCCTTTACAAAACCCTCTAAAGATCGTTGCCTGAATAGGCAAGCTTTTTAACGGCAAAGGCTTTGCTCTTAAGCATAGGTGAAAAAATGCCAAGGAGCAAAAGATGTCCCCCAGGTTAAGAAAGATAGCTTTCTTCTTCTTTTTGATTTTCTTTTTCTTTCGAAGCTTTATCGTCTTCGGCGGTGAAATCAGCCCGGATCTTTCGTCAAAATTGAGCCACTTAAAGACAGATGAATTTGTCTCCTGTCTGGTGGTGATGAAAGATCAGACCAATACCGCCCAACTGAACTTTAAGCTCAATCTGCAAAAAGCTACCAGAAAAGTCAGACACCAGATGATATTGAAATCGCTAAGAGATAAAGCAGAAAGTTCTCAAAGGGAGATGATCGATTATCTGAATCAAAAAGCTCTCCAAGGGAACATTGAAGAGTTTAGGACCTTCTGGATAACTAATGCGATTCAAGTCACCGCTACCAAGGATGCAATTAAAAGAATCGCCTCTTTTCCGGATGTGGAAGCTATCTATGAAAATTATCCTATCACTTTAGTTAATCCGGTATCTGTGGAGAGAGCCTCCGGGAACATAGTAGAAAGAGAGCGATGTCTTTCTGCCATCGGCGCCCGGGAAGCTTGGGAAATGGGATATACCGGTGAAGGACGATTGGTATGTAATTTCGATACCGGGGTGGATGGAGATCATCCCGTCCTTTTTTCAAACTGGCGCGGCAATAACGGGGGATTGCCTTCCGCCTCTTGGTTTGATCCATATGGTTCTGATTTTCCCAAAGATAACAAGGGACATGGGACTCATACCATGGGAATCATGGCGGGAATCTCTGAAGATGATACCATTGGGGTGGCATTTGGAGCTGATTGGATCGCCGCCGCAGTTATAGATCAAGGCGCCTCCATATCCCAGACCATCGCCGACATTTTGTCTGCATTCGAGTGGGCAGTGGATCCGGATGAAAATCCAGAGACCGTGGATGACGTCCCGGATGTGATTAATAACTCATGGGGAATCCCTCCGGGATATAAACCCGCCTGTGATCAGACATTCTGGAACGCCATAGACAACGTAGAGAACGCCGGGGTGGTGGTCATCTTTGCCGCGGGAAATGAAGGTCCAGACTCTGCCTCCTTAAGAATTCCGGCCGATCGGATATCCTCACCCACAAACTGCTTCTCCGTGGGCGCTGTGGACGCTTTAAGCTTCGGTTTTCCGGTTGCCACTTTCAGTTCACGCGGCCCCTCCGGTTGCGACAACCAAACCATAAAACCCGAGGTCTGTGCTCCCGGAGTGAGGATATACTCCTGTTACAAAGACGGTGAATATCGTTTGATGAGTGGCACCTCCATGGCGACTCCTTTTGTAGCCGGAGCAGTAGCCATTCTTCGGCAATACAATCCTGATGCCACGGTGGAGGAGATCAAGCAGGCTTTTTTGGAATCATGCACCGATCTTGGTCCGTCGGGTGAAGACAATAGCTACGGTCGAGGCTTGATAAATATCAAAAGGGCGCTGGAGATCTTGCCTGAACCTGATATGCCCAATCTGTATCTTACCGACTTCTACGTTGATGGAGGAAACCTTCCCCAGCCAGGCAATCAGATTAACTTAGTGGTTGAGCTTAAGAATACTGGAGAAAATGTAGATGATGTTTTTGCGATTCTATCCACTACCGATTCTTTGGTTCAGATAATTTCAGATAGCTTTTATCTGGGTGATGTTGATAAAGGCGAGGAGGTCTCCAACCTTAGTTCTCCTTTTGGGGTGAGCTTTGATCAAAATATGCCATCGGGGAGAAAGGTAGAATTTATGCTCCAGATAACAGGGCAAGAACCGGAGTACTCTTCTGAATTAAGCTTCTCCATAACCGTGGGTTCCCTGCCCCCTTTCTCCATCGGGGATCACGACGTGGGAAACTTCGTCTTCACCCTGTCTAATTTCGGTCAATATGGTCTGAGTGACCAATCTTTTAATCCTTTAGGAGGAAAAGGTTGGGTGTATCCCAAAAATGGCAAGAACAATCTATATGAGGCGGCACTTTTGATAGGGACAAGTCCGGATCAGATCTCCGATGGGGCAAGGGGAGAGGATGGAAAAACTCCCCACCAGGATTTTGAGGCGCTTCCAGGTGGAGAACTTTCCATTCAGACTCCAGGCACTATATCTGATCAGGACGGATTCTGTAAATTTTCAGATCAAACAGCAGAAAATCCTTTAGGTCTGGAGATTTTTCAGAGAAGTTTTGCTTATGCTGATCCAACCAACGATGATTATCTGATCCTGCAATACACCATAAAGAATACAAATCCAAATTCAGTTTATGATTTCTACGTGGGGCTGTTCTTCGACTGGGATATTTCCTTGGATTCGCCGGATGACGATCAGATCGGCTTTGATCCAGTTTTATCCTTGTATTATCAATTTGACCCGGAGAGTGAAATATATTTATGTGTGGTTCCGCTCTCCGGATCACCTTATTTTTCAAACCAGATAGATAATGCTCTCTGGCTGTATGATGGGTTCTCCGATCAGGAGAAATATCAGTTTCTAAGCGGGCAAGTGCCCACAAGCATCATTGAGGAACTTGCCACTGGTAACCAGATCACAGAGTCCAATGGAAGAGATTGGTCTCAACTGGTCTCCGGTGGTCCATTTGATTTAGCTCCAGAAGATAGCACCGTGGTTGCTTTCGCCATGGTTGGGGGAATGAGTTTGGATGAGCTCCGAACCAACACAACTTCAGCCCAAGCTAAATATGAGTGCATGTGCACTGGCATAGAGGAAGAAAATGAAGATAACAATCTGCCAGCGCACTTCTCTTTAGAACAAAATTTTCCAAATCCCTTCAACCCTGCAACCACCATTCTCTTCGAGTTAAAACCTGAATACCAAATTTCAAACACTCCTTTCCCGCCCAGAAAGAAGTCCGAATCTTTCATGCCTCAAATAGAGCAGATCTCCAAGGTTTATACCTCCCTTAAGATTTATAACATCCGGGGGCAGTTGGTGAAAATCTTAATTGAGGACGAACTTCCTCCAGGAAGATATAAGATGACCTGGGACGGAACAGATGAGGGCGGAAAAAAGGTTGCCTCGGGTATTTATCTGTATCGCCTGAAGACCCCCCAAAGCCAAACCACTCGAAAGATGATCCTGCTTAAATGAGTCTTCAGTATTTACCTGCAGGCTACATATGTTTTGCTGAGGACAGGATATCCGAAGTTTTCTTTTTGCTACTTCACCCCTCTTGTTATACAACACCTTAACTTATTAAAGTTT
This sequence comes from Candidatus Zixiibacteriota bacterium, assembly GCA_023127875.1. The sequence continues at coordinate 3,269 of JAGMFA010000032.1, read as the reverse complement.
CATGCGCTTAACCTAACCGACATAAAATCACCAAGAAATCCTTTGCCACATGATATATCACTTATCCACAGGATCCGTAGGATCAGCTTATCAAATCCTTACTTAGACCTCCATTCTTCGAAATTTTGGGGAAAGTCCAGCTTTTATTTGCTTGACAAACTACGGTATTTAATGTAAATTTATTTTTTTAAAGCTAAATGAAATCTATGCGCAAATAAACGGTTAGTATGAAAGGAGGGAATTTTGAAGGATAGGATAAAGGAGATCATCGGCTATCTAAAGAAAAAGAAGGTGGATTATGCGGATATCAGGCTTCAGAGGTCCGGTATAGAAGATATCAAGGTGAAAAATGGAACCGTGGAGGCTTTATCCCGTAATGAAGACCAGGGATTCGGGATCCGGGTCATTGCCGACGGTGCTTGGGGCTTTGCCGCCAGTTCCATCCTTAACTCAGATGAGATGAAGAGGGTGGCTGAGGCCGCCATTGAGATTGCCAAGGCTTCTGTTCTTACTAAAAGAGAGGATGTTAGGCTGACTCCCACAGAGATTTATCAGGATTCATACAAGAGTGGCTACGATGTCGATCCCTTTAGGGTTTCCATCGACAAAAAGCTAAGCCTTCTTTTGGATTCCTGCGCCCTCATGCAGAAGAATCCAAAGATAAAGGTGGCAGAAGGTTCCATGCAGTTTTTCAAAACCGATAAAATCTTTGCCTCCACCGAAGGCGCTTTTATAGAACAATCAATAGTGGAGAGCGGTGCTGGGATCTACGCCACTGCGGTGGAGGGCTCTGAGGCACAAAGGCGATCTTACCCCAATTCCCATGGGGGCGGTTATGCCGCTAGAGGTTATGAGTTTGTGGAGGAGTTGAAGCTTTTGGAGAATGCGGAGAGAGTCAGAGACGAAGCTGTTCAACTCCTTTCCGCACCACCTCTACCTGAAATGGAGACCACCATCATCATCTCAGGCAATCAGATGGCACTTCAGGTGCATGAATCGTGTGGGCATCCCACCGAGTTGGATCGGGTCTTGGGAACCGAGATCAGTCTGGCTGGTGGAAGCTTTTTAACCCTGGATAAGGTGAATAAACTGAAATATGGTTCCGAAAAGGTAACCATAGTTGCCGATGCCACCATTCCGGGGGGATTGGGTAGTTTTGGATTTGATGATGAAGGGGTCAAGGCTCAACGGGCGTATCTGGTCAAGGAGGGTCTCTTCGTTGGATATCAAACCTCCCGGGAGACGGCGGCTGTTTTGAATCAGCAAAGCAACGGAACCATGAGGGCAGATGGGTGGAATCGAATTCCCCTGATCAGGATGACCAATATAAATTTAGAACCCGGAGAATGGGATCTGGAGGATCTGATCAAGGATACCAAGGACGGCATTTTTCTGGATACCAACAAAAGCTGGAGCATAGATGACAGGCGGCTCAATTTCCAATTTGGGGTGGAGGCGGCTTGGGAGATCAAAGGTGGAAAACGGGGTAAGATGTTCAAAAACGGAATCTACACCGGAATCACCCCTGAATTCTGGAATAGCTGTGATGCCGTGTGCAATCGTCAATTTTGGCACATCTGGGGGGTGCCCAACTGTGGAAAAGGTGAGCCCATGCAAACCATGCACGTGGCACATGGCACCTCACCGGTAAGATTTCGCAACGTTAAAGTGGGAGTAAGCAAATGATCGGAAAAGACAATATACTTGATTTATTGACCGCGGTTTTAAAAAAATCTGAGGCAGATCAAACCGAAGCGGTCTACATAGGTGGCGAAAGCGGGCTCACCCGATTCGCCAACTCCGCCATCCATCAAAACGTTTCTGAGCGGAACAGCCGGGTATATTCTCGGACTGTTTTGGGGAAAAGGATCGGGGTGGCATCCACTAATTCTTTTGTTAAGGAAGACTTGGAAAAAGCCCTTTTGGGTGCCACAGAGATCGCCAGAAACCAGAAGGAAAATCCCGATTTCCCCGGTCTTCCCACCAAACAGGATTTCTCATCGGTCAACACGTATTTTGAGAAGACTGCACGATTTTCCCCCACCCAAAGGGCGGAAGCGGTCAAAAAGATCTTTGATAAAGCAAAAGCTTTGCAACTTACTTGCGCCGGATCCTTTTCCACCGGTGATTCTGAGATAGCGGTGGTCAATACCAAAGGTGTTGCCTGTTATCAACCGCTCACCTCCGCCTACCTTAATCTGATAGTGATGGGGGATAACAGTTCAGGTTTTTCGGATCAGCTCTCCAGAGATGTGGACTTAATCGAGGTAGATAATTTGGCTGAAATTGCCATCAAGAAATGTGTGGAGAGCAAGGACCCAAAGGACCTTGATCCCGGAGAGTATCAGGTGATATTAGAGCCTTCAGCCGTGGCCGCTTTGGTGGAATGGATGAATTATATTGGGTTTGGCTCCAAATCCTTTCAGGAGGAGACCAGCTTTCTTTCCAATCGGATCGGTCAGAAGATCATGGGCGAGAACGTCACCATGTATGATGACGGTGTCGATGAGAGCGGAATTGCCTTTCCCTTCGACTTTGAGGGAGTGCCCAAACAGAAAGTGATGCTGATAGAGAAGGGGGTGGCAAGAGGGGTGGTGTATGATTCTATCTCCGCTCACAAGGAGGGAAAGAGATCAACCGGTCATGCCCTTACTCCGGATAACTCCGAGGGGACTTTTGCATTAAACCTTTTCATCCAGGGCGGCAACTCCTCTCTGGATAAAATGATAGAATCGGTAAAGAGAGGGATTTTGGTGACCAGGTTTCATTACATAAACGGGCTTTTGGATACCACCAATGCGCTCTTAACCGGAATGACCAGAGACGGCACCTTCTGGGTGGAGGACGGAAAGATCAAACACGGAATTAAGAACTTGCGTTTCACCGAGAGTATGCTTAAAGCATTCTCCAACGCTTCACAGATATCGCAGGAAAGGAAAACCGTTGCCTCTTGGTGGGGAGACATAGGATGTATCGTAACTCCTGCCATGCTGATGGATAACTTCAAGTTCACCGGCAAGACCGAGTTCTAATCGGGAATATAAGCAAAGAGAGGTTTGAAAGAAGATTTATTTGGGGCGCCTGTCCTGAACTAATCCCTGTCTGATAGGTGTCCCTTTTTTCCCTTCGTTGGTCCATTACCCATAAACCAGAAAAGAGGCTTTTTCCGAGGAATTGAGAAAGAATTTCGTGCAGATGAAAAACAGAAAGGTCGCTGCACTTGTCCAGCACTCTAAAGGGACTATTGAAAAACCCCTTTGGCAGGGCTG
>JAGMFA010000031.1 GCA_023127875.1 Candidatus Zixiibacteriota bacterium | reverse complement strand
TTTAAGCATTTGGAAGCATTCAGGATTTCTATCCCAATCACTTGACCTCGGTCATCAAGCTCTACGTTTATACCTGGTGCAACTTCTACAAATTCTTCTTCCTTCCCCTTCTTAGCTACAATGTAAAGAATATCTGATTTAGAATCATAGTTTATCAAAGGTTTCTTATTCATATTCTTCGCCACCTCCCTGAATTTATTCGGGTTATTTTTTGATAAATTTTTAGAGGGTGAATTGTGATGATTTCTATTACTTCTTCTTTTTTATCATATGTTAAGGCAATCTCCCTCAATTTGTTATTAAATGTAAGTTTGTGAACAGCCACATAGTGTCGGGTTGAGCTATCGTAATAATGCTCCTTTGCTTCTTTGAAAATCTTTTTAGGTAAATGAGAGGGAATACCTCTGAGTTTCAGCCGAAACTTTAGATGCGGTGTGTTATTATTTTCATTTATAGAAACCTATCTACTGATTATACGGTTTCGCATAACAACCTTTGTGTGCCTTGCTTTCGGCATAAAACACCTGTCAGCATCCTCGCATCTGTCATAGACAAATCCGCCTCTCTGTGCCTGCCAGGTCCCCTGACCTGGCAGGCTTTAACCCCGTCTGGTCGGGGGACCCGACGGGCACGTAAAATATGAACGGTCTTAACCTATTTCTCTATCCTAATATTGTATTTCCTCATCAGAGCCTGAAAATTTGGTCTCTGCATTCCGACGTCTTTGGCGGATTTGGTTATGTTCCAATCGTTTCTAGTTAACGCATCCAAGAGGAACGATTTCTCAACGCTTCCAACCGCAGTTTCCCTTAGTTTCTTTTTCGCCCCCTTCAGTTCCTCAGCAGTTTTAGGGATAGGGGTATCAGGATGAGCCATTTCGGCTCCAACCACGAAGGGTAGATGTTCGGTTGTAATAGTGTCCGCTTCAGCCATGACAATTGCTCGTTCGATTACATTCTCCAGTTGCCTCACATTTCCAGGCCAACTATATGCAATTAACATATTCATTGCATCGACTGAAATGCTCTTAATATCCTTCTTCATCTCTATGGCGTATTTTTTCAAGAAATGATAAGCCAAAAGGGGGATGTCATCCTTTCTTTCCTTCAAGGGTGGTACGGTGATGCTGATCACATTCAATCGGTAGAAAAGGTCCTCCCGGAATTGTTTCTCTTCCACCATTTTTTCCAAGTCTTTATTAGTGGCTACGATGAATCTTAAATCTACCTTTTTGGGTTTAACTCCCCCCACCGGGGTGAATTCCCTCTCCTGAATGGCCCTCAGTAGTTTAGACTGAAAATTCGGGTTAACATCCCCGATCTCGTCCAAAAAAATCGATCCACCATCAGCTATCTCAAATAGTCCTGGTTTGGTCACTATTGCTCCGGTAAAGGATCCTTTAACGTGACCGAAAAGCTCAGATTCTAAAAGTTCTTGAGCTAAGACTCCGCAGTCGACGGGAACGAAAGGCTTTTGCTTTCTGGGGCTGTTGAAATGGATAGCTCGGGCGATGAGCTCTTTGCCTGTTCCACTTTCTCCCCGAATTAGAACGGTGCTATCGGTTGGAGCAACTTTTCGGATTAACTTATATACCTCCTGCATCTTGGGGCTGCTGCCGATAATATTATCGAACCCGTATTTAGCCTCCAACTCCTTCCGCAGGTAGATATTCTCAAAAATCAGGCTTTTTTTTTCCAGAGCTTTTTCGACCACAATCAAAACTTCATCCGGGGTGAAAGGCTTAGGGATGTAGTCAAAAGCTCCTAATTTCATTGCCTGGACCGCGGACTGGACTGTGGAGTAGCCGGTAATCATGATCACCAGGATATCCGGGTATTTTTCCTTGACCTTTTCCAAAACTTGCATGCCATCCATCCCCGGCATCTTAATATCGGTGATCACAATATCAATTGGCTCTTTTTCCAGAAGTTCAAAAGCTTCCTGACCGGAAAGGGCACAAAAGACTTGATGACCGCCGCCTTCCAGTATCTTCCGACAGCTTTTCAATACAATCTCCTCATCATCCACCACCAATATTTTAGCCTTGGTCATATACTAGTTCTCCGTTTTCTACATCTCAAGCAGTTTTTTCTTCTATGGGTAACTTTACAGTAAAAGTGGTGCCCTTTCCCACCTTACTTTTCACTTCCAATTTCCCTCTGTGCCTTTCAATTATGCCGTAGCTCACGGAAAGTCCCAAACCAGTTCCCTTTCCTTGTTTTTTGGTGGTGAAGAAAGGATCCAAGATTTTTGGCAAATTCTCTTGTGGAATCCCAATGCCGGTATCAGTAAATCGAACAGCTGCCATCTCATTTTCGATCCCGGAAGATACAGTCAAAGTTCCTCCCTGGGGCATTGCCTCAATAGCATTGAGCAAGATATTAATAAACACCTGTTGAATCTGCCCTATATCTATCATTACTTTAGGTAAATCCAGTTCGATTTTCTTCTCAATTTTGACATTTTGCAAACTGGCTTGATGAGAAATCAAATTAATCGATTTAGCTATCACTTCATTTATATCGGACAAAGTCTTTTGGGGTTCGGTCTGTCTGGCAAAGTCTAAAAGACCCTTAACGATCATTTTGCATCGATTGGTCTCATTTACGATGACCTCTAAATCCTCCTTTTCCGGATCTCCTTTTTCCTTGGCTTTAAAAAGGAGGGAAGAGTAGGTCAGAATTCCGGTCAATGGGCTGTTGATCTCATGAGCAACTCCAGCAGCCAATTTACCTAAAGAGGCCACCTTATCCGACTGAATCAACTGATTCTCGGTCTTTCTCAACTCTTCAGTCCTCTGCTGCACTTTCTGCTCCAAAGTCTTCCCCCAATCGATTAGTTTTTCATCTGCCTTTTTCAAATCCAAGGTCATCCTAGTGAATGCGGAAGCCAGCTGTCCGATCTCATCTTGAGTTCTGATGGAAATGCCATTGCTTAGGTCCCCTTCAGCGATTTTTTGGGTTCCTTTGACCAATTCCCTGACAGGACGAGTGACATATCGATTGATGGAGATGCTAATAGTCACCGAGATCACCAAAAAGGCAATCACTGCGAAGAAGATCATTTTGTTTTGGGCACCTTTGATCTCCTTATCCACGTCGGCTAAGGACATCCCAATGTCCAGAACTCCCAAAACCTTCTGTTCTGGGGGATGGGCATGGCAGTCCGGGGTATAACAATCGGGTTCATTATATATAGCAGAGATGACCCCTAATACTCTGTGATCTGTCTTGGCTTTGAAAATTCTGGAGCGGTCTGGCGTATCCAGTCTCTCCAGGGGTTTCTCCGCTGAATGACAGGCATAGCAGGCTTCAGCTTTCTTGTCCACCATTTCTCCAATCTCAGCCTTATCAGTGGAGAACATTATTTTGCCATCTTTGTTGAAAACCCTGATCTTCTCCAAACCCTCCTGCTCTCCTATGGTCTCAATGATCCGATGCACATCGTCACTTTGGTATCTCAGCATATCATATCTGGTGCTTCTTCTTACCGTCTCACTTATCCTTATAGCACCCCGCATCACCTCACCTATCAGTTGTTTTTTCTGAGAGGCGATGTTGACGTATGCAAAGATCCCCATGGACAATATCAAGATAAACCCCACCACCAAAATCAGCTTTACCCCAATACTTTTCCGCCACATAAGCGATCCCCTTTTATTAGTGAATTATTTCACAAGCTTCCAATCATTATACGAAAGTTGGTAACCAAAGTTAATCTAAAAAACCAATCCGGTTTTGGCTCTCCGTGTAGAATATTATTGATTCGATTCTGGATTGTCAAGGAATTTCGTTGTGAGCACAGCAAAGGGCTATCTAAAGCTTATTGTGAAAATTAAAAGTGAAGGAACAATGATTCGTCTGGTGGTATTCGTGTAAGCTTCTTTCCACTTGCAACCATAACCCATTGCAACACAAATAATTAGAACGGAGAGACTGGGATTCGAATCAAGGCATTTCTATAAGTTACTGTCCAGCACCGAATTACAACCTAAGACGTTAATAAACAAGAATTTGTCAATTACGGTTATTTTGATTTGTTTTGATGTAGTTTGATCTATTTTGACTCAAAGTAGGCACAAATTTGGCACAAAACTTCTGCGCGGGTTTTTTGAATAAGATAACCCTCGATTATAATTACTCGTCATCAAAACTCATGTTTGCAGGAAGAACCTTGAATCCTTGACCATCCAGTACATATATACAGAAATTCACGCCCTCTGAGCATTGCTTTCACAATATCTAAATATCCTTCAAATACTCTCGAACAATTAATCATAAGACCGAGACTGGAGAGCGGGCTGGAGCAAAGACGGTTAGCAAAAAATCCTCCTTAAGTGGGGTGTGCAAACTGTCGATAAAACCAATGGAATTGAAACGATTGCGTTGCGAATCCCGTGCCAAAGAATCAGTGAAATCCAGGTAGAATAACATGATACCGTCCCCCAAGCTCCAAGAGAAAGGGTTTCTCGGAATACGTTTCTTGAGCTCCTCTACCACTAGCGTTCTTCTATTTGCCCTAATAATCGGCTTGGCAGTTTTTCTAAGATGCTTTTGCTTATCTGCGGATCCCCCTTTGAATTTGTCCTGGAGCCAGGATGTTAACACTGATCCTGATCAATATACCTCCTTTGCCAGAAGCAAAGCATTGTGGGGTAGCTGGGACCTTTTCGGGCATAATCTTGTCTTATGTTTGAATTCGGCCCTGACTTTGATTTCTTTCTTCTTTTTCAAGCTTTTGGGGGTAGGACGCTGGCAAGCCAACTTTGTGGCTGCCACTTTAAGTTTCCTCACTCTGATCTTTTTCTATCTGGCGATTAAAAAAGGGAAAGACAAGAAAACCGCCCTTTTGGCGACGTTTTTCTTGGGCATCAATTACATTCTCGTGATGTACAGCCGTAGCACTTTTGCCGAAGTTTCAGTAATCTTCTTTATCGCTCTGGGGATTTACTTTTTTGTGTTAGGTTTCAAAAGAGGCTGGCTTTTGATCCCTTCCGGCGTTTGTTTTGCCGTTTCGATATTCTTCGGTAAAATGTTAGCCATGTTCATACTCCTAGTATGTTTGGGCGTGGTCGTCTTTAGTGCTTTAGAGAAGCTTTCAGCCGATCACCGGAAGATTAAGTACTCCCTCATTCTATTTTTTGCCGCTGGCTCTTCCTCGCTGGCATTACTCTGGTTTTTTCTGATTTACTCTCCTTTTGGTGAGACTGTATCTCAGTTCGTCTCTGGAATGTCGGTGGGACTGTACGGTTCTCCCAGGGGTTTTGAGTCACCCTCTGATTTCATTTATTCGCTCTTCTCTTTTGGCGGGGTAACCCACGTTTTTGCTAGTAAAAAATACTCACTGGGCACAGATCTTTTCTACAGAATGCCCTTTCTTTTCATTTTGTCCCTGCTTTTTCTATTAGGACTCTTTTTTAGAATCTTCAAAGTCAAAGGCATTCTCAAAAATCTTGAATCATGCTCGAGATTAGAGCTTTTTTTCGCATTGTGGCTTGTGGTGGGCATTTTCGCTCTAATGCCCTGGAACTATCGTCCTTTAAGGTATCAAGTGTTCCTGATTCCTCCCATGTGTGCCTTGGCGGCCTTTTGCCTTGCCGACTTTTTGAACCCCTCCGAGGTTAAGAAGAAGCCTAAAAGGAGTGTGTGGTTTTGGATATTTTCCATTCCCGTAGCTTCATTTCTTGTATTTCATACCATGTCCTTTTTTCTGAAGATGTTCGGACAAACCGTCCAGTTGAATTCAATTATAATGCTCTCGTTTTTCCTCTCTTTTCCTCTGACTTACGTTTTTCATGATGTGAAAAGATGGAAACCTTCCTTACATATGAAAGCGCACAAGATAGTAATCGTAGCAGAAGCGATCTTATTGGTTGTTATCATCAATGGTGCGCAGTTTTGGGCTTTTGCCAGAAATACACAATACTCTCTTCTTCATTCTTCTGAGGACTTGGGTCAGATACTGGGCCAAGAAGCGGTGATATCCGGACCCTATTCCCCCACTCTGGTTTTAGATAATGAGTTAAAAGTGCTTATGCATATGTTTCTTCCTTGGAAGGTGGATCCTGATCTTTTCCTGAGGCATCCGATAACACATCTGGCCCTGGAAGCAGAGGGTGGACAAAGAGAGCAAGCTTTCACAGATTATCCTGAAGTTATGAAAAACGCCAGACCTGTTGCCACCTATCGTTTAAGAAATTTCCCGGTTCAGATTCTAAGGGTGGCAGAATCGAGCGGAAACCCGAAAACCAAAAACTACAAATTGTCCGATTTTGAGAAAGCGAAGTTGCTGATCCAAGAGGATCAAATTGACTCAGCCATAGTCCTGCTCAATCAGTTTGTTTCGAATCATCCCCGAAATTTCAGTGGATATATGACTTTAGCGGAGATCTACTATGATAGGCAAGATTACGAGAAGGCTGTTCTGTTTTTGGAAAGAGCTTCAACATTCGATCCAACCAGTTCGTTTGCTCATGAGGTCTTGGGCGCAGTATATTTCGATCAGTACAACCAAGAAAGGAGTTATAATTATCGGCTTTTGGCGATCGAGGAATGGGAAAAAGCTCTAAAACTGCATCCGCAAAATATTCGCCTGTTAAGTCAATTGACAGAGATTAGGGGATATTGAAAAATGCCAATCTTACGATACAGAATTCGTCGAACAGAGGGGAACGCTAAACCTCACGACCCAGAATTCGGGGAAGTTGGGGTTTCAGCGGTGATGCCGGCTTATAACGAACCCGAGGCCACAACTGTAATAGAGAGGGACGTATCTGAACTGGAAGTGTCAATAGTGATGCCGTGTTTGAATGAGGCAGAGACTCTCAGAAGGTGTATCAGAAAGGCCCAGGAGTCCATCCGACAACATGACCTCAGAGCAGAGATCATAATAGCCGATAATGGAAGCACAGATGGGTCGAGGGAGATCGCACAACAGAGTGGTGCCCGAGTGGTCCCCGTCGAAGCAAAAGGTTACGGAAGTGCACTCGCGGAAGGCATCGAGGCTGCCAAAGGGCGGTACATAATTATGGGAGATGCCGATGATAGTTACGATTTTTCCTATATATTCCCATTCATTGAAAAACTGCGAGAGGGCTATGACTTGGTGATGGGTTGTCGTTTACCTTCAGGTGGGGGGACGGTTGTGCCTGGCGCCATGCCTTGGAAACACAGGTGGATTGGTAATCCTGTGTTGAGCGGAATAGGTCGACTCTTCTTTCGGAGTCCGATTTCGGATTTTCATTGCGGACTGCGTGCATTCCGCAAAGAAGCTTATCAGAAGCTGGACATGCGGACTACCGGAATGGAATTTGCATCTGAAATGGTGATAAAAGCCACATTGAACAAAATGAGAATAACCCAGATACCAATAACCTTGTATAAGGATGGACGATCACAGCCTCCTCACCTTAGGAGTTGGCGTGATGGCTGGCGGCACCTTCGGTTTATGCTGACGTATAGTCCCAAGTGGCTTTTCCTTTTTCCAGGGATGATAGGTTTTCTTGTGGGAGCGTTCTTCTTTGCCTTGCTGCTTCAGGGACCTCTAAGACTTGGGATGGCATTTTTCGATACCAATACTCTTTTAGTTTCCGGTATGGCCATTATTTTGAGCTTTCAGTTGATCTCATTTGCCGCGTTCACTAAAATATTTGCGGTATCCGAGGGATTGCTTCCAGAAGATCCGAGACTAAACCGTCTTTTCTCTATTATTACCCTTGAGGTAGGCCTTTTAATCGGGTTTATTTTGACCTTATCCGGCCTAGGTCTTCTAATAGGCGCTTTAGTGTATTGGGCCAATTTAGGTTTTGGGGAGCTCTCATATCCTAAGAGCTTGCGCCTGGTTATTCCAGCCGTCACATCACTGATACTTGGCGTGCAGGTAATCTTCTCCAGTTTTTTCATGAGTATTCTCGGATTGAAAACGAAAAAGCAACAATCTTCTCAAGTAGCGGTCGAAGAATCTCATTCTTCGCAACCTAAGCGCTTGGCATCCTTAAAGTTTGTCCGCAAGAAGATGGAACGGTGCGACCCTAAGGAGGGTTGACGTAAAACGGTCCGTCGCCAGAAGCACTTGCAGCTATCCATCTCGGACTCAAGGCTGGCTGCTCTAAGACCAATCATCTTGACTTAGCTGTGCCCGGGGCGTTTTTGAGAACTCTTAGTTCGCGCTGGTATCATAAATGATGTGAGTCAACGATAGTATTCTTTTACACTTAGCAAGGAGCCGAATTGAAAACGAGAATTCTATTCGTCGTAGAATACTACTATCCGCATGTGGGTGGTGGTGAAATACTTTACCAGACCGTGGCTGAGGGCTTGGTCAGAAAAGGATGTGAGGTTGGAGTCATCACCACTAGATTCCCGAATACAAAGAAAGAGGAGCTGTTTCATGGGGTTAAATTGTATCGGATCCTGACCCCAAAAATCTTTGGCACGCATTATTGGTTTACCTTTTTGGCGCTTCCAAAGATATTCAGATTGGCGAACAGATATGATGTCGTTCATACCACTACCTATAATGCTGCCCTACCGGCATGGTTGGTTGCCAAACTTAAGGGGAAAAGAGTTGTTATCACAGTACTGCAAGTCTGGGGCGCGCTGTGGAGGACTTTCAAAGGAATGAACTGGCTTTCTGCCAGGTTACATCAGCTTTTTGAAAAATTTATTATCAGATTGCCCTTTGATGATTATATCTGTATCTCTGAGCATACCAAGAATTCAGTGATGGCTATCGGGCTAAAGAGCGAAAGATTGAGAGTAATACACTGCGGAGTTGACTATGAGCTATTTGACCCAGCGAAATATGATCATCTGAAGGTGAAAAAAGAGTTGGGTTTAAGTGATAGGTTCGTCTATATGTCTTACGGCAGAGCCGGTATCTCCAAAGGAATAGAATATTTGATAGAGGCGGTCCCGCTAATTTCCCGAAAGATACCCAATTCAAAGCTTCTCCTGATTCTGGCTTCTGATCCTAAACATAGATATGAATACATAATTAGGCTGATAGAGAAGTTCAGGTTGAATGAAAATATAGTTCTGAAAAACCAATTATCCAGAGAAAGGCTGGTCAGACATATCGCTGCTTCAGATTGTGTTGTGGTTCCTTCGCTAACCGAAGGTTTCGGACTCATCGCTGCGGAGACTTGTGCCATGAACAAGCCGGTGATCTGCAGCAAAGCTGGAGCCCTTCCGGAGGTTGTCTCCGGTAAATACGTTTTAGTGAACCCCAAAAGCCCCGAAGAGATAGCAGAAGGAGTTGAACGAATTTACAGAGACGAGGTTATGGAGACGGAAAGGAAGCATTTCTACTGGGAAGAATGTATAAACAAGTATCTCCAGACTTATAGAGGGGTTTCTGAACATCCGGAACGCGATGTTCTTGTGGATCATAAAGGAGTGAGCGGAGTGGAGGAATTGGAGGTACTTGGCGTGGAGCATGAAATCATGGACAGGGCTAAAGTGTCGTCTCCAGATATCCTCTGACAAGTCTTACCATATGACAAGGATTATGGCTGCTCCGGTTGATCGGCGAAGTGTCTCTGAGATGATAAGGAAGCATCAAATTCAAGGAGGCTTGGTGAAAACAAAGCCAGATGAAAATAGGATGATCTCATATAAGACACTTTGTGATATTCTGAATAAGTTAGCTTTTGGCAACATATTTCAACCAGCCACCTTGTTCTGGCGTCTGTTCGAGATAGAAGCATTGGTCCAGAAAACGCGAATGAGAGGTAGAATATTGGATCTTGGATGTGGTGACGGTAGAGTAAGCAGTACGATATTCTCTTGTGCACAGCATTCCTGTAATAAAGAAGGACCTAATGCTCTAATTGGAATTGATCCGGATGTAGAGGATTCGGCCTTTGCAAGAAGAAACGGATTTTACGAAAAGGTCTATACTTGTTCAGCAAGTGCCATCCCGGAAGAGAACGGCAGTTTCGACTTCTGTTTTGCAAATTCCGTGATTGAGCATATTCCAGATATTGAGGAGGTGTTACTAGAAGTTAGCAGGGTATTAAGAGCTAACGGAAAATTCATTTTTACGGTGCCAAGTACCGGCTTTGATACACTAATGAAGACAAGCAGGTTCTGGGCTGAGAAGTTTTCAGGGGGGAATTTAGAAGAGTATTCCAGAACGATGAACACAAGGCTCGCAGTTTATCATTATTTCGATCATAACGTAACTGAAGCAATGCTAAGAAATGTTGGCTTAGGCATTATTCAAGAGGAATATTATTTTCCAGAATCGGCGGTGCGCATATGGGAATCTATCTCTAATCATACCGCAGGATATACATGTAGACTATTTGGTCCAGATCTGAAGCCCCACGCCATACAGAAGAAAACGGGCCTCTTGAGGTTACAGTATGCCATCCCCAGAGGCGTCCAAACAACCATCTTGAGTTCTTTCCTGAGGCCGAAGATAAAAAAGGTGTTAGAAAATGCTGAACATGATGAAATATACGGTGGCTATTTGGTTATTGCTCAGAAACTTTCGTTCGCATAGTGAAGGGATTGAGCAAATCTTAGAGATGAAGTTAAAGAAGGGGAAAGGATGCATTTCTGCTGGGAAGAATAACAAAATAAATATCTTCAGGTTTATAAAGGGATTTCTGAACACATGGTACGCCAATTTTAACGGCTCGTAAAGGGAGGAGGCTTTTCAGATGCCAGAGGAGTGTAAATTCAGCAAGGAGAAAAGACTCCATCATCGGGAGCAATGTCAAAACTTCCTGACACGCATTTATCGGAGTTACGAGGATAAAAGGATAATGGTCCATGCCCAAACAGGAGAAATCGTCATAGACGTAGGCTGTGGGGAGGGCATAATCTTGGAGAAGTTTCTACGTAGATACCCACAGAAGAAGATAATCGGCGTCGATATTCTTATGAAAAATGCCATGATTTGCAAAGAACATAATCTGCCCGCATTAGTTAATGATGTTTACGCCCTTTGCTTCAAAGATAATTCAATTGACCACTGTCTCTTCACTCAGACTCTTGAACATTTAAATGAACCAGAAGAAGCTCTTTCCGAGATAAAAAGAGTGCTGAAACCTGGAGGATCTGTAATTATCGTCGTGCCCAATGATATGTTTTTTAAAGTTGCGCGGTTAGCCACCTTTAAATGGAAGATAGCTTTTTATCCAGCTGGACATGTAAAACAATGGACACCTCGAGCAATCAAAGAACTGTTAGAGAAACTGAGTTTCGAAGTGATAGTCCAGAAAAACCTTCCTTTTTATTTCTGGATGATCAGCTTGAACCATCTGGTGGTAGCTCAAAAGAGGTGACCGACCTTGCGGTATGGAATTCGCATTTTTCTTGAGATTTGCTTGAAAATTATATTTCCCTCACTACTTTCATAAGAGGAGAGACTGAGTCTCTCATCATATTCGTGAAAACTCTTTCCACCTATAGTCGTAAGTCATTGTTACACGAACGCTTAAAGCGGAGAGACTGGGATTCGAACCCAGGAGCCCCTTTTGGGGGCTACACGCTCTCCAGGCGTGCTCCTTAGGCCAACTCGGACATCTCTCCGGATAAATTCGTCACAAGTCAAAAGGAATCAGTCAGCAGAGTAAGCACTCAAACTTGGTGTCTGACTGTCTTGAGGTTCCGACCAAGACATTCAACCCTTTTGACCCATAATCTCACTTTAATTTATTATAACATTTTTTACGAAAGAAGGCAATGATTTTTTTACCCAACCTTCTCAGGGTAATACTTGAATTGGGGCTATTGCCGAAGTCTTTGAGTTAAAGGAGGGGGACAACCATAAATTGCTTACGAAGGAGAAAGAGATCCGAAGCATTCAAACGAATTTTATATAAATATTCCATCCCGCCTTTGACCAGATGCTATCCAGAATAATAAAAGATTGATCAAACACTCCCGCGTTTCAGGAGCAAACTCCATTTATGTTGCTTTAAAACAATTTCATTTCCATGCAAAAGTTTTGTTAGTTTCAGTTCGTATGAATACATATGCATAACTTAAGTCCAAAATTTTATGAGTTAAGCAACAACTCCTATGGTGTCTGACAGAGTAAATACTTTTGGCGATTTTATTTTACGGCGGTGAAATTTTAAGAGTCTTCTATCTTTAGTGTAAAAATTTCAAAGTTTCCGATATTTTTTGCAAAAATGGCTCTGAACCGGGAAAAAGAATTACTCTTCTATCTTTATTTCTTGTCTTTTCTGCTTTTCGGTTGCACCTCCTCTTCAGCACCTGAGTTCGACGGAGAGGAAGCCTTTGCCCATCTTCTGGAACAATGTCAATTCGGTCCACGTAATCCCGGGTCTGAGGGACACCAAAAAACTAAAGAATATTTACTTGACAAACTTCGGCTCCATACTAACTTTGTAAAAATACAAGATTTTAGTTACTCAGACCAAGAACAAAAAATCGAGTTGGAGCTAACAAACATAATCGCCTCCTTTTATCCGAAGAAAGGCAAAAGAGTGCTTCTCTGTGCCCACTGGGATACCCGACCTTTTGCGGACAGGGACCCGGATACTACCCTGCAGGCAGAACCGATTTTGGGAGCAAACGACGGCGCCTCTGGAGTGGCAGTTCTTCTGGAGATCGCCAGAATCATATCCCGAAAGGAACCTGTATGGGGGGTGGATATAGTGCTATTCGACGGAGAGGATGGGGGCAGGGAAGGGGATGTGGATGGATTCTGCTTGGGCTCGAAATATTTCGCAAAAAACAAGAGAGACTATAAACCAAAATTTGGCATCCTTCTGGATATGATAGGAGATAGAGATCTAACTGTTTATCAGGAGGGTTATTCCTCAAGATACGCCAAAGAATTTGTAGATTTAGTCTGGTCCCGGGCAAAAAACCTGGGGCTTTTCTGCTTTAAGGATTCGGTTAAGTATTTTATGTACGATGATCACATACCCTTGCTGGAAGCAGGGATTCCGGTAATAGACATAATCGACTTTGATTATCCCTACTGGCATACCACCTCCGATACGCCAGACAAATGCAGCCCGGAGAGTCTGCAAAAAATTGGAGATTTGCTTTTGGAGATTCTTTATGGTGAAAACTGATTCTTTGCTGAGAGCTTGTCCGATATTCAATCGGTCAATCTATAATGTCTAAGAATTTGGTAACCCTGATGTCATACTCGATCCTGCATATTCATGCCTTAAGTATAACTTCAGCTTCTTTGAGACTGTGTCTCAGACAATAGCCTTATGCAATTTCTCAACTTTACTCCTCAAGAGACAAAAGCTCTGATTTTTCTCTTGTTAGCTTTATTAGTTGGTAGCGGGATAACTTTGTATAAAAGAACTCAGCCACAATTTGCTCCTGAACTGATAGTGGAAAAAAGGGAAGTTGATTCGCTTTTACAGATTCAATCCCCTTTGAACCAAGAGCAGGGAAAAAAGAAAATTAACTTAAATCAAGCTACCTCTGCTGAACTCCAGCTTCTTCCCGGAGTGGGACCGACCTTGAGCCGACGAATTGTTGAATATAGAGAAGCTAATGGTAAGTTCCACCAAATCGAGGAACTAAAGCAGATCCCTGGCATTGGTCTTAAGAAGTTCGAACAACTCAAAGAATATATAACTGTTGAGTAAGGAAGAAAGCGAGCAAAAGAGTGAGGATAATATCCGGTGAGCACAAAGGTCGGCGACTTGCTGGTGGGGAAAAAAAGAAAGTGAGACCCACATCCGATAGAGTGAAGGAATCTATTTTCAATGTATTGCGAGAGGAGGTAATGGGTAAAAGAATTCTGGATCTATTTGCCGGAGCCGGCAGTTTAGGTATAGAAGCTTTGTCGCGAGGAGCTGAATCGGCCACCTTCGTGGATGCATCCTCACAAAGCATAAATATCCTCAAAAAAAATCTGGAAAATTTGAACTTAAAGAGTAAATCAACTATCCTTCGCCTAGATGGATTAAAAGCCATCAATAAACTTAAGCAAAATTTTCAGATGATCTTTGCGGATCCACCCTATCTTAAAGGATATGTCCAGAGGGTAATTGGCTCGGTTGTCCAATCGGAGGTGTTGGAAAAAAATGGAATTTTGATTCTGGAACATCACAAGAAGGAAACATTCTCTTTCCCTGAAGAGAAGCTATCTATTTTAAGGCAAAAAAAATTTGGAGATACTGTAATATCGTTTTTTTTGAAAAAGCGCTAAAAGTTTATTTGAAGCGTCTGAAGGGTGCATTTAAAAAAAGGAGATTCTATGAAAATTGCTATATATCCGGGAAGTTTCGATCCCATAACCAACGGGCATCTGGATTTAATCCAGAGGGGCTTGTTGCTTTTTGATCAGTTAGTGGTAGCCATTGCAGACAATCCCAACAAAAAGCCTCTTTTCTCCGGGGCAGAGAGAAAGGAGATGGTCCAAGCTACGCTAAAAGATGAAAAGCGGGTGGAGGTTTTGCTTTTCACCGGACTTTTGGCAGATCTGGTCAAGGAACGTAAGGCTTGTGCCATCATTCGGGGTGTAAGAGCGGTGTCGGATTTTGAGTTTGAGTTTCAGCTTGCTCTGATGAACAGAAATTTAGCCCCCCACACGGAAACGGTCTTTCTGATACCTTCGGAGAAATATACCTATCTTAGCTCCAATCTGATTAAAGACATCGCTCGATTTAGCGGAGACATAGCCTCATTTGTTCCGGAGATTGTAAAAAGAAAGCTAAAAGAGAGATTCGAGTTTTTGCAAGACAAATAAGAAAACCCCAATCCAAATCTTGAGCAAAGGATTGCGTAGCCCAAGCCTTTACGGCTTGGCTGGCAAGCCATGAAGGCTTGCCTACGCGAACTTAAGGGTTCATCCTGAAGGGATATTGCTGTAAAAGCTCTCTCATGGAGAGGTTTACACGTAGAGACAGGGTTTGTCCTTCAGGAAGAATCCCTATCCTAACTCTAAGAAGGACAGCCCCAAGGATTTACCCTGAAGGGCATGTTGAAAAAGTGGTCTTGGAGTGCGAAAGCTTGTCGGAGCAAAGCGGAGATCCCGCTCCGCGGGGCTTTCGCGTTTTTTTGAAATCCAGAACTTATTGTACCGCCGGCACTTAGATTTATAGTAAAACCGCCCATACGGGCACTCCGGTTCAGGTTTTTCAACAGTCCCTGAAAGCTCACCCTGAAGGGGACAAAAGGGGTGAGGTAGAAAAAGTCTGAGTTTAACTCTCTGTGGCAGCTCAAGTTCGTATATCAACAACTATTTTGAAAAAGACCCAAAGAAACCTTCAGGGACTGTTGAAAAACTCTCTTGGCAGGGCTAAATGCCCTGCCCTATGGGTGATAAGCCATTGTTACCCATAGGGGGGCGGGAATTTATCCCGCCCCGAAGTGTAGCTTTTTCAACAAGCCCTTCAGCTTGTTGCTTTTGTCCTGTTCCCTGACCTTAACACCTTATCCTTTTAACTCTTTGCGCAGAGTCTTTTCTGCTTTGGATACTTCCTCCGCCCGGATTACACAGGAGATGGCATTGGTGGAACTACATACCGCCTCCACGTTGATTTTAGCATCCGAAAGAGCGGAGAACACTTTGGCTCCTACGCCCGGCGTTTTGGATAGTTCTGAACACGTAACAGAAACCACAGCTATGTTGTGATCCACCAACAGATCTTTTGCTTCTATCTCCTCTTTTATCTTTTTCAACTTGAGGATGGCAGAGTTTAAGTGATTCTGGGTTACTACCAGAGTGATATCCTGCCCCTCCTCAAGTCCGGTGGTGGAGGAAACCAATTCCACGTTGATATCGTAAGACCACAATGCTCCAAACACCTGTGCACCTATTCCGGGACGATCCGG
>JAGMFA010000030.1 GCA_023127875.1 Candidatus Zixiibacteriota bacterium | reverse complement strand
ATTTAGCCCTGCCAATAGGGTTTTTTAACAGCCCCTGAAGGTTGCGGCTACCAATTCAAAACACAGTTGTGACACAGCCACTAAGTGGAGAGGGGGAACAAAGGGGGAGAGGTCTTTTGAGTAATTGTGGAAACCTAAAGGTTTCCGCTACATCTGCATTATTGCAAAAAAATCCAGAACCTAACTTAAGTTAGGTTCTGGATTTCTTATCTCTTCAATCCGGGAATCAGACTAACCCATATTTTCAATTATAGCAGAGGCGTATTCAGAGGTTTTCAGTTTGGTAGCACCTTCCATCAATCTGTGCAAATCGTAGGTTACTCTCTTTTGCTTGATGGTATCCCCCATGGCTTTGTAGATCAGCTCAGCCGCCTCTCTCCACTCCAGATACTCCAGCATCATACAGCCGGAAAGGATAAGAGAGCCGGGATTGACCATATCTTTATCCGTGTACTTGGGAGCAGTTCCATGGGTGGCTTCGAATAGCCCGATAAAGTCTCCGATATTGGCACCCGGAGCCATGCCCAGTCCACCTACTTGTGCGGCACAGGCATCCGATAGATAGTCGCCGTTGAGGTTAGGGGTGGCGACCACGTCATATTCATTGGTCCGGGTGAGGATCTGCTGGAGCATGCTGTCGGCGATTCGGTCTTTTATCAAGACTTTCCCTTCTGGCATCTTTCCGTCGTATTTGCTCCACAGCTCGTCTTCGGTTACCACCTTATCTCTGAACTCTCTGGTTGCCAGCTTGTATCCCCAGTCCCTGAAAGCCCCCTCAGTATACTTCATGATGTTGCCCTTATGTACTATGGTAACTGACTTGCGGCCAGATTCTATGGCAAACTTTATCGCCTTTCTGATCAGCCTCTCGGTTCCGGTAATGCTCATGGGTTTTATTCCGACTCCGGAGTCGGGTCTGATGTTTAACTTATACGTCTTGTTCAGCCAGTCGATTAGTTTTTTGACCTCTGGGGTTCCTTCGGCCCATTCGATTCCGGCATAAACGTCCTCGGTGTTTTCCCTATATATGATCAAGTTCATCCTCTCCGGATGCTTGACCGGAGAGGGGACACCTTCAAAATACCTGACCGGACGAACGCAGGCATAAAGATTCAGTACTTGTCGTAAAGTTACGTTCAAACTCCGGTATCCTCCTCCCACCGGAGTGGTCAATGGTCCCTTCAAAGCCACGATGAAGTGCTTTATGGCTTCAAAGGTATCTTTAGGAAGCACCTCTCCATATTTTGCTTGAGCCGCCTCTCCCGCATAGATGTCGAACCAAACTATCTTCTTTTTGCCGCCATAGGTCTTCTCCACCGCCGCATCCAGCACTCTGCGGGTGGCTTTCATGATGTCCCGTCCTATTCCATCACCCTCGATAACCGGAATTATTGGATTATCCGGGATAGTCAACCTATCGCCTTCAATCTCAATCTTCTTCCCCTCGGTTGGAACGGTAAGTTTATCAAACTCTGCCATTTTTCCTCCTGTTGTTGTTTGTTAAATTTAAGCATCTTAGATTTCCAACTAATACAAACACAATGATGATTCTTCTATGTCATTCTGAGCGTAGCGAAGAATCTGGATCCCATAAGCGAGACCAGAAGGCTCGCAGTTAAGTAAACATAGAAATGGAGATGTTTCGCTCCGCTCAACATGACAGTGAACATGACAACCTTTTGCTACTTTTACCGCAGGTCAGTCTATCTTAAAATCTCCGTGTTTTTCAATGTGTGCCAGAAGACCACCATCATTTAATATCTTTATCATCACATCAGGCAATGGGGCAAAATTCAAAGTCTTTCCTTGAGTTTTGTTAACTACTGTCCCTTTTTCTAAATCCACCTCCAGTTCATCTCCCACCTTTATTTTGTCGGTGTCACAGATCAACACCGGAAGCCCCACATTAATGGCGTTGCGATAAAATATCCGGGCGAAGGACTTGGCTAATACTGCCGAAACTCCCGCCAATTTTATTATAGTGGGGGCATGTTCTCTGGATGATCCACATCCGAAATTGCTCCCACCTACCACGAAATCCCCCTTTTGCATCTTTTGGGCAAAATCCGGGTCGGCATCCTCCAGCACATGCTTTGCCAACTCTGGAAGATTGGACCGTAGGTGAAACAATCTTCCCGGGGCAATGAGGTCGGTGGAGATGTCATCTCCAAATTTCCACACTTTTCCACTCAGTGCCATAAAATTCTCCTTTAGTTGAAAATCTCCGTGACCCTCGGTTCGGGAGGGGTTAATTTTGACCTAAACCTCTCGCGGGTCGGCTATCTCGCCAGCTATGGCAGTTGCCGCTGCGGTTGCAGGTGATGCCAAGTAGATGAATCCTTCTGTGTTTCCCATCCTGCCTTTAAAGTTTCTGTTCATGGTGGCAAGACAGGCCTCACCATCACCTAAGATCCCCTCGTGCACTCCCACGCAGGGACCACAGCCAGGAGCCATGATTGCGGCTCCGAACTCCACCAGGGTTTCAACGTAACCAGCTCGGAGGGCATCCAAAAAGACTGCCTTGGAGGCGGGAACGATGATCATTCTTGTTTCTGGATGTTTCTTTTTCCCTTTGATTATCCGGACGGCGACCTCCAAGTCCTCCAATCTTCCATTAGTACAGGTGCCGATAAAGACTTGATTTATCTTTATCCCCTTGGCTTCATCTATAGGTTTGACATTGTCCACGGTATGGGGGAATGCCACCACTGGGGTAAGCTTCGAGGCATCGATTTCAATCACCCTCTCATAGACTGCATCCTTGTCCGGGGCAATTTCTTTGAACTTGTCTCCCCTTTCCTGTTTTTTCAAAAATTCCCTGGTGGTCTCATCCGAAGAAATTAGTCCGGCTTTTGCGCCCGCCTCCACTGCCATGTTGGAGAGAGTGAATCTTCCGCTCATGGACATCTTTTCAATTGTATCCCCGCAAAATTCTAAGGCTTTGTATGTAGCTCCGTCAGCCCCTATTGATCCGATCAAGTGGAGGATAATGTCCTTGGGATAAACCCCTGGCTTTAGCTTTCCGTTGACCTCCACCTTAAACGTTTCGGGAACTCTCAACCAGGTTTTTCCCAAAGCGATACCCACCGCTACATCGGTGGAACCCATGCCGGTGGCAAAGGCACTCAGTGCCCCGCCGGTGCAGGTGTGCGAATCCGCCCCAATCAAAATATCACCCGGGTTAAGATAGGATTCTGCTATGATCTGGTGACACACTCCCTCTCCCACCTCCGAAAGACAAGCACCAGTCTTTTGGGCGAATTTCCTGATGGTGATATGGTCATTGGCCAGCTCTTTACGGGGAGAGGGAGCGGCGTGATCTAAAAACAGAACCGTCCTTTTGGGATTGGCTGCTTTCTCCAGATTTATCTTTTGAAGCTGTCTAATAGCCAAAGGTCCTGTTCCGTCCTGGGTCAAACAGACATCTACACCAACCAGCGCTATCTCGCCCGCACTCACCTCTCCGCAGGATCCAAATTCGGATTTTTGGGCATGACTCCCTATTATCTTTTCCGCTATTGTTTTTCCCATCTTTTTCCTAACCTCTCAAGTGGTTCTGTTTAACTTGTGGAATCAAATTACTTTCGCACATTTTATTTAACGCCTCAAGTCTTCTTTGACTTAATTTAACCCGAAATTTACTGAAGTCAACTATCTTTTGTGAAAATTTGGACAGGTATAGGTTACATGGTATCCACCCACCCGTCTGAGCAGACACTCACCCGTCTGGGTGGGTGGATACCTTGTGCCTGTACTCTCCTTATTTTCTTCAACTGGATTTCTCAGAAGAAGTCAATTCACCACAAAAAATCCAGAAATCTTAAGTCCTCTCTGGGCGGAGGAAAACATTTTTATCTTACTTCTTGGTTGCAAATGAAAAAATTAACTTGACAAACAAAGGGTTTCAATGTTTTTTGTTTTTTGATTCGAAGGTCTAAATAATTAACCTCTTAAAACAGGAGGGGAGATGAGAGGTTTAAGGCTTTTAGTAACCACCCTTTTGGGGTTTGTGTTCGGGATCGTGTGTTGGCTTTTAGCTTCCAGCGGCCAGCCAGCAATGCCCGCCGCCATGTCCTGGTCAATCATTTTTAGTCGCGCGCTCTTAGGTTTCGTGATCGGAATAAGTGCCTGGAAGATCAACTACATGCTTCATGGAATAATCCTTGGCTTTATTGTGTCCATCCCCATGGCCGTAGCCGCGCTCCCGTTCCAAGGATTTAAGATCTTTCTGGGAACTTTGATAATGGGGATAATTTATGGATTCTTAATCGAATTGATCACCCACATGGTGGTAAAGGAAAAGCAAGCCGAACCTGAGACCTCCAGCCAATAAGCTAATGATTACTCCAACAGGAACCTCATTCTAATTTAGTGATGAAAGTCCTCCTGACCGGAGGACTTTTTGTTATTTCCGATCGGATTTCATGGAAGAATGTCATTTCAACTAAGGGCAACCTCAGGTGTGAACCATAGGGGACTTTTGAAAAACCCTTTTGGCAGGGCTAAATGCCCTGCCCTATGGATGATAAGTAATTGTCTCCCATAGGGGCGGGAGTTCCCAGACGGATATCCGTCATCCCGCCACAAAATGTAACTTTTTCAACGAGCCCATACGGTTCATGCCTCAATGTTATTTTCTTGGGAAGGCTAAATCGGTTTAAACAGAAATAGGTTAATAGGAAAAAAGGAGATTCGTAGAATATAGGTGAAACGATTTTTTCGTTTGGGGAAAGGATTATGTCGTTTTTTCTTGACTCAAAAGGTGCGGTTGCGTATTTTCTATGGGTTCTGAAAGCACGGCTTTTTCAACCAAGGTGTGGTAGCTGGAAAACATAAAACGAAGAAAGGTGATCGGAATTGCTTAACCTAACAAGCTTGCTTTCTCTTGCGCCCGCAAGTCCTTTCAAGGGTACTCTGTATGGGATGATAAGGGACATGGATCTTTTCGCCCAGATCGTGGTGATCATACTCCTTTTTTTGTCAGTGGTCTCCTGGGCGATTACCTTCCAGAAGATAGCGGTTTTCCGAAGAACTAAGAGGGAGACTGAGAAATTTCTTTCTCTTTTCAGAAAAAGGCGCTCCATCTCTGAGGTTTATCTCTCCTGCGTTAGCTTTAGGCGCACGCCTCTGTCTCGAATGTTAGAAGCTGGCTTCAAAGAGACAGAGGAGCTTCGCCAAGTTAAGAGAAATCCAGGGGGGAGCCAAGAGATCTCCGTGGTGGAGAATCTTGGGACAAATACCCAGAAGGACAGATATGATGTAATCAGGATGACGCTGGAGAGAGTTGGATCAGAGGAGATCAATCGTCTGGAAAAAAGCATAGTCTTTCTGGCAACCACCGGAAACGTAAGCCCATTTTTCGGTCTTCTGGGAACGGTATGGGGAATCATGCACTCTTTTGCTTCCATCGGGGTAAAAGGTTCTGCCAGCTTGGCCGTAGTGGCACCGGGAATAGCTATGGCACTGATCGCCACCATCCTGGGATTGGCAGTGGCTATACCGGCGGTGATGGCATATAATTTCTTCAATAACAACCTCAAGGTGATCTCCACCCAGGTGGATAATTTCGCTTTAGAATTTTTATCTGCAGTGAAGAAGGAAAATCTTATGGATTAATACGTCTGCCGTCGGCAGTCCGCTGTCGGCGGCAAAAGATTTTGAAGCGGCTGACGGTGGTCGGCGGACGTTATTAACATGGCAAAAAAAAGGGTATACGACGCATTACATGATATAAATGTTACCAATCTGGTGGACGTAGTGCTGGTGCTTTTGATCATATTTATGATCACCGCACCCATGATGCAGAGCGGAATTGACATAAATCTCCCTCTCACCAAAGCCACTCCGGAGGATATGGGAGAAGGGGTGGTGGTCACCATCACCAAGGAACAAAAAATCTACATAGATGAAAGAGTTAGCAATCTGGAGCGGTTTGAGGGGATTTTGACTGATGTCACTCGAAAGAAAGGCTCAAGATCGGTGTATCTGAGAGCGGATAAGGACATCCCCTATGGGCTAGTCATAGATGTGGTGGGGAAGATAAAGAGTTTAGGTATTCAAGATGTGGGGTTGGTTACCGAACCGGTTAGATGAAAAGACTTGAAAAGGTTTACTTTTGGGAGTGCAGAAGCTTGCTTCTGTGGTTTTACATCTTAAAACCAACTTCGCACCAGCAAGCTGGTGCACTCCTCTAAAGGCAAAAATGAAAAGGAGTCTTGTTTTATCAACCATTATCCATGCGGCGATCATCACTGGCCTGTTTTTGTTTTCTCCAGCTTCGCCCAAGCTGGAGGGTTATCCGGCAGTCTATCGGGTGGGTCTGGTGAGTCTGCCCAGTGGAGGAAAAGGGGGGAAAGGGGTGGAAGGAGAAGGAACTGTAACTGTCTCCAAACAGCCAGAGAAGGGAGTTTCGGTAAAAGAATTTAAAAAGACACGTCCCAGAAAGAAAAAAACTGAAAAGAAGCCTTCCAAGAAAGTGGGAACACCCACCAGCAAGAAAAAAGAGGAGGGGAAAATAACGCAAAAGGATGAGCTCGGCACCCAATATGGGTTGGGCGATGGGATCAGCGCCGCCACAGTGGATGGATCAGGTTTCGGGTCACCTTACTACCTGTCCCTGGTATTCGGGAAAATACGAGATCTTTGGGACAATCCGGTGCAGACTTCCACCACCCTGCGGGTGACCATATATTTCAAGATATTAAAGGACGGACAGATTATAGACACCCAGGTGGAGAAATCCTCTAACATAGATTTGTTCGACCAATCCGCCATGAGAGCAATTCTGTCCAGCACCCCCCTTCCACCATTCCCGGCGCAGTATACCGGGGAATATTTAGGAATTCATCTGGAGTTTGAGTATATTCAATAAAATGACAATTTACCTGCCGATGTTACCTGTGACCACAAATGCATGAAAGCATGCTTGTTATGATTATATCATATCAGAGATCTTTCTCAAAGACATGAAATTTTTAAAAAAATTACTTTTCCTTCTTTTGTTTTTTGTTATATTATTATCTCGATTCGAAGGTTTGTTGGCTCAGACCGAGATCGAAGCCAAGATCACCAAGGGAGGAGTAAAATACATTGAAGCTTTAGATATAGCGATAATAGATTTTTCACCCACGGAGTCAGGTTTTGCTTCAAGGATAACCCAGGTGGTGAGAGACGACCTAAATTATTCCTTATATTTCCGCGTAGCGGAAATTGATTCTTTTGTGCTGGCGATTTTGGGAAACGATCTTTATAATATGGACGCTTGGTATCAGTTGGGAGTGCAATATCTTTTGGATGGATCGGTTCGGATTGAAGATGAAAAGCTAAAGGTTGAAATCCACCTGGCAGATGTGATAAGGAAAAGAGTGATCAAGACCTCTAAATTTGAAACCCAGCCGGAAACCTACAGAGCTTTAGCTCATGCCATCTCGGATGAGGTGGTTTTGGACTTTACCGGACAGAAGGGCATCTTTTCAACCAAAATCGCCTACGTTCAATTTAAGGCTGGAAATAAAGAAATTTGCATTTGCGATTATGATGGTTACAATCCCTATCCGGTAACCAATGATCACTCCATCAATATCTCTCCGGTCTGGTCGCCGGATGGGAGTAAACTGGCATACACCTCATACAAGAAAGGCAACCCTGATCTGTGGGTAACGGATTTAAGCACCAATCAAAGTGAACTTTTAACCTCATATTCTGGTGTGAATTCTGCCCCCGCTTGGTCGCCGGACGGAAAATATCTGGCGGTGACTTTGACCAAAGATGATAACGCGGAGATCTATTTGGTAACACCGGATGGAGAAATCGTTCGTCGACTGACCTATGGCTGGGCTATCGACACTTCACCCACCTGGTCGCCTAACGGGAAGGAGATAGCATTCACCTCCAACAGATCCGGCTATCCTCAGATCTACATTATGGACACGGAGGGCACAAATTTAAGGCGGCTCACCTATACAGGTGACATAACCGATTCACCTTGTTGGTCTCCCCGCGGGGACAGGATCTCTTTCGTTTTAAGAGGAGGGGGAAAGCTGGATATCTATACCATAGATTTGACCGGGGAAAATCTTACCCGTTTGACCTATGAGGGCTCCAATGAAAATCCGCGCTGGTCACCGGACGGGTTGCACATCGTTTTCAGCTCCAATCGAACTGGTGGATATGAGGTATACACCATGCATTGGGATGGCTCCGGTCAGAGGAGAATAACAGGAGAGGGGGAAAACTACAATCCCTCCTGGTCCCTTAGATTTTGAGAAGGGCAAAATTTTTTTCAAAATATTGACAGTTTATTCTTGCTTTTTGTGGATAAACTTCATAAAATAAGCGTTGATAAAAAATAGGAATGGAGTTCAACTACCAGAGAGAACCTTTTAAATGAAAACTTATATACCTGTTTAAGGAGGTGATACATGCGCAAAGCAAGCATTCTGCTTGTGGGGCTTCTGTTTCTATTGCTTTTCAGTTTTTGTGGAGAAAAGCCACCTGTGGAGGAGGAAGTGCCCCCACCAGTGGTCGAGGAGCCAGAGCCGGAACCAGAACCACCCCCACCCCCACCCCCACCACCAAAGGTGCTAAAACAACAGGATCTACAACCCATCTATTTCGACTTTGATAAATATGTTCTCCGACCGGGGGATCGGGATATCTTGAACCGGAATGCCCAGATGCTGAAGGAGTTTCCCACGGCTAATATCAAAATCGAGGGAAACTGTGACGAGCGAGGCACGGTGGAGTATAACCTAGTTCTGGGTGATAATAGAGCTCGTGCCGCCAAAGACTACCTGGTCAACCTGGGCATTGATCCAGACAGAATCGAACTCCTCAGTTGGGGCAGGGAAAAGGCCAAGGACTGCCATAACGAGGGGTGCTGGTCCAAAGACCGAAGAGACGATTTCATGATAGTGTCTCAGTAACTTAAGATTTTTTTGTAAAAGCAAGAAAAAAGTGCCAGTTTCGGGGGCAGATTTTTTGATCTGCCCCCTGAAGGCTTTTTCGTTTGAAAATCTGCGCTTAAGAGGTGATGAGCTTGAAACGAAAAAAAGCAGTGGGTATTTTTGTCCTTCTAACCGCCTCTTTGTTGCTGGGTGGGTGTGCTTCCCGTCGAGAAATAGTTAGACTGAAAAACCAAGCCGATTTTCTGGAGCAGAGCAACAAAAGGCTGGAGGGTCGGACCGCTCAACTGGATAGCCTGATTAGAGAACAAATAGAGCTGACCAATCGGCTGAGAGCTGATATAGTAACCACTCTGGGAGGAATGGACGAGAGAATGGGGATAGTAGAGAGCAAGCTGGAAGATCTGGGACACAGGTTTCCAGAGCTTTCCCGGAAGATGGAACAGGTGAAGCGGGAGATTTCTACCAAGAAGGATACCGGGAAGGTCTCCGATACCTCCACGGTTATCAATGTCGACCCCGAACAGCTCTATGATGCCGCCTATCTGGATTTGACCAAAGGGAAGTATGATTTAGCCATAACCGGCTTCTCCAATTACCTTAAATACTTTCCTGAGACCGAGCAGGCGGCTAATGCGCAGTATTGGCTGGGAGAATGCTATTATGCCAAAAAGAACTACACCCGTGCGGCTATCGAATTCCATAAGGTCTTAGAAAACTACTCCACCGACACCAAAGTCCCCAGCGCACTATACAAGTTAGGCTTATCGCTTCTGGAGCTCAAAAGTGTGGACCAGGCTAACAAATACTTCGAGGAATTAATTAACAACTATCCCAATACTCAGGAAGCCAAACTGGCCAAAGAGAAGCTGAAACAGAATAAGGGCAAAGAATAGAAAGTTTGCCTGGTAGGAACAGTAAAAGGAAAAAAAGGGGTTCTCTTTTTTGCGTTTTGATGTGATGGGGCAAGTATAGATTAAAGAAAGAACACAAAAGGATTATTTCTGATAACCTTAAGGCTTTAATTCTCCATTAATCAGAAAGTTTCTTCTCCACAATCTTTCCCTTTCAGGGGCAGAAGAACAAACTTTCAGCCATTCTCCATGGCTCCAACGGCCATTCGTTAATGGCTCATTTCCGTAAAACGTTTGGACAGAGTATAAGGGAATTATTTTATAAAATTCATGTACATATAAAATGTTATAGCCATAAAGGTAGTGGAGAGAAGAGTCCGCAACCAATCCGGACGTTTTACTTCATCCTCATCCTGGTAAAACTTTTTCTTCTCATCATCACGTCTTGTCTTTCGAGGTAAATCCACACAGAGCTGAAAGGGGTCCCCACTCTTTACGTGGATCTCTTCTCCACTAAATTTATCTTCAAAAGGGATGTCCCACTTTAGATCCTCAGGCAAGAATCGTTTGAACTTGAACTCATCAGGTAATCCAAACTTTTTTCCGTCCGAAAATTCGTACTCGCCAAAGGCTAAGCGGTCAAAGTTAAGCACCTTCCTGTCGCCCTTCCAGATGTCTAGATCTTTGGGAGAGAGGGGAACCCTTTGAGTTTCCACGGTAATGGTCTTAACAACCTTGAACGTGGTATCTACTTCAGCAAAAAGATAATTTTGATATCTCTTGGGACGTTCTTGATATACTTGGCTGGTTTCTTCTAAAAACATAGTGCCGATTTTGGCTTCATTGAAAATCGTGTCTATTCTGGTTAAGGTGGTATCCTTGCAATAAAAAACTCTCAGATGGAAATAACGATCCGGGGTAATGTCGAAAATGGCGGGAGGAGAATTTTCCGCCACTTCAAAATCGGCAGGATAGATATCTAAATTATCGGTTTCTAAGCGATACATTCCAGGCGGAAGGAGAAGCATGATCTCCTTTTTTCCGTTTCTGAGTTCTGAGTTAAGATAATCCTCCGCCCCCTTTATAGCTTGAAAGATCTTATCCTCTCTGAGATTCCTTTCCAGATAGGTAATACCGATTTCCACCCTCAACGTGTCCCAGGTTATTCTATTATTGAAACCGTAAACTCTGGCAGAGCTTCTTTTGAAATTGGACAACCAATTCTTTTTTATTAGGGCAATCCGCTCTTTGAAAGGCTTGCCCGTCATTGGATCCTTCTTTTCAAAAACGCTTCTATCCAATGAATCCGCAATTTCTAAACTGTGGTAGGTCAAAGTGGGATTATTCACTTCGTACGCTACCAAACTCAAAAGCATCAAAGCTTCTGCTGTAGTGGTCGTGTCAGTTTCGGTTTTTGCTCCTCCCTGATAGTATGCCAAAATTGTGGATGCGGTAAGCGCCATCCTTTTTGCCACGTCCAGCTTCTCTATGTGGTTTGAGCATCTATAAAAGTCGGTGTAATCCCTCCACATGTCCTGCAAGAACAACTGAATCGTCTCAGTCACGGAATTCTGGGCTTTAACTTGAGTTGTTAACTGCATAGCCATGCAGGCAAAGACTAAGAACACAATAACATTAAAAGTACGTTTCATTTTACCTTCTCTTCTTTTTTAAAAGGTTAATGGGTCTCTAAATAGGCGTTTATAACCGCCTGCCGCTTAACATATTCCTCTGCTAACTCGTCTTTTTCCTCTTCGCGGACCTGGGTGATAAGATTGGGATAAGCTTTTGATAAGCCGCTTGCCAACGAATACCTCTGCTCGTCAGTCAACCACGGCATTTTCCAGGCATCTTCAAACAGGTATACATAGCGGGCAAAGTTCTTCTGTTCCCAGAGCTCGGTTCCATAGAGGTCGATCACCAGATGAATGAACTCTGAGACGATCCACATTTTCGAAAAGGCTGCTGCTAAATACTCACCCGTGGGGTCTTCGAAATCATCAAATTTTGTCAAGCTCTGCTTGTAGTAATCAATAGCTTTCTCTCGATCTTCTTTCGGAGTATTTCGCGCCGCCAGATAAAGTGCTATGCACTGACCCAATGGGGTTCGCGTAGCATCGCCGGCTGCAACGGCTGAAGCTACGCACTCAACCTCGTCGTTGCCGTCGAGTTCGTCCGCTCTTCTGATATGAGACAAAAAGGCCATATTGGGATAGTCGATCTCCATGAAGGATTTTATGATAGAAAAATTGGAGAATTTAGTTTCCGATCTTCCCA
The DNA here is from genome assembly GCA_023127875.1 of Candidatus Zixiibacteriota bacterium. The sequence goes on along the minus strand of JAGMFA010000030.1, from coordinate 4,013 downwards.
TCAAGTTACGTACTTCAGCTCTCGCAAGTATGTGTCGTACCAACGGAGCTAACGAATTTGCGTGGTCAAGAAACCTGCCTGATTCAATGATAGTTCTAACACCTCTGTCCAAGATATTAGCGAAGAGGTTACGATCTAAATTCGGATTTCGTTCGACTTGAGCGATGTGGGACCAGACTTCCAAGATCTTTGATCTGACCTGACTGGATAAAGCGGAGTCTTTCGGATCGTTCTTCAAGACATGAATTTTTGATTTGAGCTCGGCTTCTACAATGCGATACAAAATATAAGGGTCTGTATTACCCTGGTATCTGAGAAGTCGAAGTACTTCCAATCCCTCCCGCAGATCATCCAAATTTGCCGTTGAATCATAGCGGTCTATTCTTTGTAAAGCCTCCGTCAAGCCTATGTCTTGGCTTCTCCCGGTATCGGCCAAGCACAGCATGCAAGTAATGATTAGGGCTGATAAAGCTACAGGTTTCTTTTTCATATTTCTTAACATCCTATTTTTTTGTGTTTTAGTATCATCTTTGATGTTCCCTACAGTACTTAGATTGAGAATAAATTAAGCAGTAACTTCTCATAAAGATTCGGCTCAGCGTCTGTAAAAGACTCATATCTCCTGTCCAATTTACGATGGTTTCCTCCGAAAAGTCAAATTGAATGTCGTAGTATGTTCCATTATGATATATCTTGGCTGAAGAACGCATTGCGTCAAAGTAAACTGTATTCCCGCTGCCGAGGTACTCTTTAAAACCTTGATCCCTTAATTTCCGAGCCGGATCTCTCCACCATTTCGCGTATATCTCCTTAAAGGTCAAACCGGGGATTATCACTCCGGAATCACACTGAGATACATGTATGTCGAACTTAAGATCCTTTAGATATCCTTCTTGTGGTTTCCAACCACCAGTCAGCCTCAATTCGAACGTAAGCAAATCACCAGCTACAACATCTTCAGGAATAATCACCTTGTAAGGTCTGCTTCTATTACTCTTAGAATCAAACTGGACCATTGTGCCAAATTTGAACTGGCTAGCCCTTTGGTGAATCCTAACTCGCGGATTATGGTTTAAGGATCGCAACGTACCACGAAGGTCTTTTACCTTTCCGCCTTGATTCGCGAGATAAACGACAATTTCAATGGTCTTCCCCAGGCAGGCACTTCTTGGTTGGTACTCTCTCAAGACAAGATCAGGGCGCAAGGCCTCGTGTGAAACATAGGTTTGTTCGAGGTAAGCTCTAAGCTCCTCTATGGTGGCTATTCCTAGAGTAATAGCCGAATCTTCCGGCGGGGCAGGCTCCGGCACCCCTATAGTAGTTGGGTCTACTATAACATCTTTTAGGTCTAATCCCTTCGTGAAGATGGAAGGCACACTAGGCAACATAGCTAGTAAAGTATCAACGTCAGCGAGCGTTATGATTAAAGTATTGGGGCGGGCTGAAATGGGTTCAAAGTGTTCAACATTCGCCACAACAAGCGAAGGAGGCGTAATAAGAAATTTGTACCCCCAAATGGGCATAACAAAAAGCAAGCCCGCGATAACTATCGCCCATCCAAAGTTCCTCTGATAGCATTTTTTGAGTTCAAATACTCCGTAGGGATAGGATTTAGTCGAAGCCAATGGAAAAACGACAGGTCCAACCTTTGACACAATAAATAGCACTGGAAAACCCAGCAATAGGATGACAAGAAATATCACTATATCTGAGACAAACTTATAATCCAAAACGACAGCAAGTGTGGTCAATACTAAGGCACAGATAATCAGGTTCATATACTTTCGCTTTGTATTCAAATATAACGAAGATTCTATCAAAAGTATAAGTTTACTCATACTCGCCCCTCTCACCTCCGCCTTCCGTCTTCTGTCACAATCTCGGAAGGTGACAGGCTGAAGCGATAACTGAAATTCGGATTGGTTTTCTTTATCTGCTTCTCCACTATCTGAATCTCATCTATTATATCTACCATTTTAAAAAATCTTGCCTTTTTATCAATCTTTACCAGGGTCACCAGCTTTGGCTCCTTTAAGTTGCATTCCAGCAAAAGCCCTCTTAAAGAATCAAATGAGATCGACTTAGGGGTATCCTTTGCCATATTCCACCACAGGCTCTCATCCCCATCGATTCGCAAAGTCAAAAGCAGAGATTCTACCACAGGAACCGGCTTATTAGTTGGAGGGAGATTCAACTCCATGGCCTGTGGCTGACTGAACACGGTGGTGACCATATAGAAGATCAAAAGCAAAAAAGCTATATCCACCATGGGGGTCATATCGATTCGTATCCCGGCCCTTCTTTTGGGCCTTCTATGCCCCATTCCTTTTCTCTGTCTCCGCACGCCTCTACCTACATCAACTATTCCCATTTCCCTTTATCCTAAATTATATTTACAACTCCCGCTCTCTTTCCCTCTGATTTTCTGTAACAAGGCTGGACTCACTTTTCCTATTCAGGTCTGATGAGGATTCTACCCGTTGATGTTTCTTCCTATATAAATGCACGATATCACCGATCGCAGTGAGGAAGAATAAAGTTATGAGAGTTGCGATTCCCCAAAAATCTATCTCCAAAAGAATTAGCTTTTTGTTTGGGTCTATATCAGGTAAACGTGTCAATAGCCAAGTTCCGACATACAACATGCCTACCAACACGATGAAAACGATAAACTTAAAAATTAGGACTTTAAATTCTTCTTTAAAATCCATGAAAAAACCTTTTAGAAACACAGGTAAGTCTCTCTGTGCTATAATAATGAGATAAAAATATTTCTAATTTTCAAATGTTTTGCCAACGATCGATATATATCGAGACGGCAATTATTTCTTGGGAAGTGTCATTTGCCCTCCCCACTGCGCCATACCTGTCCAGAAGCACTTCATCGCCTATCAGTAGCCTTTTCCAATCTATTCTATTTTTTGTCCAATCTAAAAATACGGAGTATTCCTGCGCTTGTCAAGAAAAATTTTGAAGACTTCCCCCCAGTAAGTATTCGCTAAAAGACTAACAATTGCTCGATCAAACATGTCCATATGGACCGTTTATTAACAGTGGCATTAACTAAAAACGGTGAGCCGGCTACCTCTCACAGAGGTATACGGTTTCATTGACCAAAAACTTGCTACATAGTAGTCCAAAATCATCGGAAAATTTTTTTATGGAACCTGTTTTTTTCTTGACAAGAAGATTTGCGTTTTATATAGTGTAAATTATTAAACTGATTTTAAACACTTGCGGAAAAAGTGTTGTTGTCTCACAAGGACTTGCGGGCGCGCGGAGAGAGTGTGGCACTACATTTCGCCTTCGACTGGGGACAATCTCCAAATGGTTGGTGGAGGTTTAAGACCCACGGACTGTCCTATGGATCCTGCGGAAAAACAACGGTGAGCTGTCCCTTTGAACTCTGTTCGCATTAAGTAGGTCTTTCCACTTCCGCCAGAAGCGGATCTGCCTCCGGCAGAGAAGGTAGCCTTTATGGCTCTGAAGGAGCGGAGATCACGAATAACATCGTCCCAAATCAGCGCCTTGACGGGACTATGCTCCCTCAGACTCTTGCGTAAAGCTATCAAAAGACAGAGTGCCAGACTTGTAGTGAGCGAAGCGAACCTATAACTGCAAAACACGTGACCTTTGACATGAGACGCCTTGCGATGGAAGATAGGACGGGTTGCCAACTCCACCTTCAAGTATCTTCGGTAACCCTTATTCCCAATCAGCTCTTTGGGACTACGGCGAAGTTTCTCCTCCAGTTCAGAGAGGATCTTCTTCCTATGTCTTTTGATCTTTTCTGGCCTCCTCCAAATTGACACAAATGATATATCGTTTTCCCCCTAAAAACACTTCTTTTATTCTCAGGTTATCCTCCACCTCTCGATAACGACCTCCCTTACACAAAACCTCTTCTCTCACCTCTTTCACATTCCGCAGTCGAACCCCCCACGATAAAATCTATCCCTTCTTTCTTCAACTCCTCCAAATTGGACTGGCTCACCATCCCTTTGTCACACACC
>JAGMFA010000003.1 GCA_023127875.1 Candidatus Zixiibacteriota bacterium | reverse complement strand
AGCGAGTTAGAATTTCTTATCCTGAGGAGCGAAGCGACGAAGGATTAGTTCATTTTAAATAAGCAGAGGCTTAAGGGGAAGCAAGATGCCATTGGACGGGGGTTTCTTATCCTGAGGAGCGAAGCGACGAAGGATTAATTCTTATTGAAATGAGTTGGTACTTTTACATCCTAAGATGCGCAGATAGCTCCTTCTATTCCGGAATAACGAATAACCTCGAAGAGCGTTTAAAGGAACACAACACTGGAGTGGGGGCAAAATATACCAAGACAAGATTACCAGTTAAGCTAATATATTCTGAAGAGTTTCCAGATAAGTCCTCCGCCTGTAAGCGTGAAATTGAAGTAAAAGGATGGCGCAGGGAAAAGAAAGAAGCATTGGTCGGGGGTTTCCTTCACATTCGTTCAGGATAAACTTTCCCCCCCCCCGCCTCCAGTTTAAGCCGTTCATAGTTCACGGTTCATGGTTCACGGTTTATGGTCTACGGTTCACAGTCCCCCAGCATTATTGCCAGAAAGCGGCGGACGGTGGACAGCGGACGGATCAAGCCTGTTCACGGTTCATAGTTCGCAGTGACAGTTGTCTGTGAAACCTTTGGTCCTACCCTGAAGCAAGTATTTCCCCCAACAGATAAAACTTTACTCTCGTTTTCTTTTCAGATTCGCTGAAAGATCAGCTATTTGAGTGGGTTCAGCAATTTGCGGCTTTGCCGATAAAGAAAATTGGAATCTTATTGAAGAAAAAGGTATTTCCTTGACAAAGGAAAGAAGTTTAAAAACATAAAAAATGTTTTGTTTGCTTATTGACAAGCAAGAGTGGTGCGAAGTTAAGATGGATATTTCTCGATATTTAAAACCAGAACTGATCAAATTGGAGATGGAGACTGAGATTGAAAGCGACCCCGACTCCCAGCTTCATCCGGATAAACTGCTCTGGATGAGAAAACAGGCGATTCTTGGTGAGCTGGTGGACCTTTTGGAGATGTCTGGAAAGGTGGGCAATAAAAGAAAGCTTCTGGTTGATTTTTTGAATCGGGAGAAAAAAGCCAGCACTGGAATTGGTCATGGAATAGCGGTTCCGCACATAAGATCAATGCAAGCCAAGCAGTTTGTTATGGGCTTTGCCCGATCCCGTGAGGGATATGATTTCGATTCTCTGGACAATGGATTGGTCCATCTCTTCTTCGTTATGGCGGCTCCACCCTATGATGATACAATATATTTAAAAGCCTTCAAAGCCTTAGCTGAGATCCTTCGTTTTGATTACTTTCGAGAAGAACTCCTGAATGCTTCCTCTGAATATGAAATAATCCGCGCAATCAAGAGAATGGAATAGATTTGGCATATATGTTTTTATTATACCAGCTTTATTTGCTCAATTGAGAAAAAAGGGACATTTTTTATCAAACCTTTAGTTTACCTATAATTCGAGCTTACATTACCTGCTGAGCGAACTCTATTCCTCCACTCTTTCGAACTCTTCTTGATCCGCCCCGCATTCGGGACACATCCAATCGTCGGGAAGTTCTTCGAACGGGGTATCCGGTTCAACGTCATTATCTGGATCACCCAGTTCAGGATCATAAATGTAGCCACAAACTAAACATTCCCATTTCTCCATCAATTACCTCCTTTCAATTGATCCCATATGCTTGAGTCGCAAAAGTGTAACTACCGTTTTTCTGCATCCCAGTTGCCAAAATTGGGTCGGCATAATTCTAATCCTCTCCTTTTGTTTTGTCAAGATATATTTCCGTGATCTTTTTATACGACTTGTATCAAAAATCCGCACCCCCGAAGAAAAAACTTTTGACAATATCTTTTCTAAACAATATATTGGACAAAACATAAATGGAGAGCTATTCATTAACAACTACAAAAACAAAATCATAAACAATATGAGATTCGTTGAAAAACTTCTAAACATTTCTCGAAAGAATTGTTCTTTGGTTTGCGTGGGTCTGGATACAGACCCGGGAAAGATCCCCCAATACCTTCTTGGAGAAAATGACCCCATCTTTTCCTTCAACCAGAAGATCATAGATGCTACCGCTGATCTGGTATGTGCTTATAAGCCCAATGTGGCTTTTTATGAAGCTTTTGGTTCCAAAGGCTGGGATGCTCTGAAGAAGACCTGTGAGTATATCCCCGAGGAGATACCAATAATAATAGATGCTAAAAGAGGCGATATCGGAAATACCGCCAGGATGTATGCCAAGGCATTTTTTGAAGAGCTAAAAGTGGATGCAGTGACGGTCAATCCTTATATGGGGAAGGATGCTGTCATACCATTCTTGGAATATGAAAGCAAATGTGCCTTTGTCCTTTGCTTAACCTCCAATGAAGGTGCTAAGGATTTCCAGCTCTCCATAATAGATGGAAGACCATTATATGAAATTGTGGCTGAAAAAGTCTTAAGCTGGAATGAGAGAAACAATTGCGGTCTGGTGGTGGGGGCAACCTATCCGGAGCAGTTGAAGAAAATCAGAGAAATCGCACCATCATTGCCAATTCTTATTCCGGGTATTGGAGCACAGGCGGGGGATATAGAACCGACAGTAAAATTCGGCACAGATAAAAATGGGAAATTAGCAATAATAAACTCGTCCCGCGCCATTCTTTACGCTTCCTCTGAAAAAGATTTTGCCCAGGCGGCAAGGAACGAAACAATACGACTTAGAGATTCGATTAATCTCCACCGTAAGAAGTGAGAAGAGTTCGTTGCCGTTGCTTGGTTCATCGAGCTTACCCTAATTCCAATCCCTGATCCGATATTCCCATTTTTTGCCTGATAAATCAGGCAACTACGTTTTAAAGTGTTTTGTAGTTACTCGATTCATCGAGCTTACCCTAATTCCAATCCCTGATCCGATATTCTCATTTTTTGCCTGATGAATCAGGCAACTACATTTTTAGTTTTTGTCGTTGCTCGATTCATCATGCACGTAGGGGGGTTACTTTATGGTTCACCCTAATATGCGGGCGAAGCTTCAGGGCGTGTTGAAAAAGTGGTTTTGGAGTGCGAAAGCTTGCTTTCGCGGTTTTTTTGAAATCCAAATGTTCTTATATCACAACTACTTAAACTTTGAAGAAAACCGCCCATACGGGCACTCCGGTTTGGCTTTTTCAACAGTCCCTTCAGCTCCGCCCCTACATTTTTTTCTTAGAAGGGGAACAGGTTAAAGAGAGGGGATAATTCAAAGGATATGTGAGGTATGTTTGACGGAATAGAAAGAAACCCTCAGGTTTCCTCTTTGGGTTAGAAATCCTCAAACTTTTTGACTAATCTCTTGAAGTTATGTTCATACAGAACAAAGACGCTTTTGTCCTGATTGGTCTTCACAAAATAGCGATTGTCCTCTTTGTGCTTGAGAGCGGCAAAGAGTTTCTCCTCATGACCATCCAGAAAGGTGAGCTTGAGCTCAAGTTGCGGCTTTTCGAAATCCATCTCCTCGATTTCCGGTTTTCTGGCAAACCCATCCGTGGTCATGTTCGCCAGTGTTTTGACATAATTCTCCACTGCCTGGCCATCTGCCTGAGAGCTTTTCTGATAAGGATATAAGCTTAACTGCCACAAAGTGTCCTTTTTAGTCAATTTAAATTTTTCTTTGTCCTGGCTTAATTCTATCTCCTTGATCTGCTTTGGATCAAAGGTGAAAATGCCTCGATCTCTCCAATCTTCCAACTTCCGGTCGGCTATACGGGTAAAATATCCCTTGGTCAGATATACGTCATCGGAGTCTGTCTTGCGCAAATATACGTGCAGACGATCGCTGGACATCTTTCCTACTACCACAGATGCCAGTTGATTTCCTCCGGCAAAGAAGCCCAATCTGGTGCCCATCAGGGTATCCACCTGAAAAAGCAATTGCTTTTGCTTGTTGGAGGAAATCACCTCTCCCACCTCCAGATGGCTGGCCGCACTTACCAGTTTACCTATGGCATCGTTATCAGCTCTGTACGAATCAGGTTCGACTACCTGCCATCGCTGGTTGATTTTTTGAAAAACCAGTTTGGTGTCAAATTTCCCGAATTCGACTCTGTCCACTTGTGCGCTGTCCAACTGAAGAAAATTCTCCACCTTTACGGGAGCAAAGGTTTTCTTCTCCTTCTGAATTAAAAGAAAATAGATTATCACAAAGAGCAGGAGAATTCCTAAAAGAAGATAGATTGGTTTTTTCATATGCAGAAAAGATTACAGAATTTATAACAAACGAATTAAATAAGTTGACATACTAAGGGGAACATATAATTGTTTACATCCCCCCTTTAGAAAAGGGGGGAAGGGGGGATTTGAAACTTGAAAAATCCCCCTAAATCCCCCTTTACTAAAGGGGGATTTCGAGTCAAGCCAAAAATAGGCCTCAAGGTGCAAAATTCGCATGTGGGAGAAAAAGTCAATAATAAGATGTAAACTGTTTTCTGCTCCTCTTAGTAATTCGTATGAATGTGCGTATGCACTCATACGAGCATACGCATCACCCTCCCCCTTGCCCCCTCCCACTTGTAGTGAGCTTGTCGAACCTATCAAGGGAGGGGAAATTTATGAAGTTCCCCGCCCTTGGCGGGGTCAGGGTGAGGGGTATGTAAACTGATTTTTTACTTTTGTATTAGTTCACAATGAATGACTTTTTCTTTTAACCTTTTTTCTTATCTGCCACCTGACCACGCCAAATACGATGACCAGAAAAGGTAGCCCAAAAGTGTTTCCATGTTTGATCAGTTTTCTTGCCCCGGGTGAGACCTCCTTAAGTGGTCTGGTGGTCACTTCTCTGGACCGGATAGATATCAAAATCTCATCCTGAGAGCACCAGTCCACCATGTTCAAGAAGAATGCCAAATTATCCGTTCCTCTTGTGTTTCGATCAATGACGAAGTCGGCATCTCCCACCACCACCAATCGGGTCTCCGGGCTCTGAGTCAGCGTGGATTCAACAAAGCCAATCTCTGCTTCAATCTGAGACTTATCCACCTCTGAGAAATAGCTTTTAAAGCTTCCCTGAAGTGTTGCCGCCAAAACCTGCGGACCTTTGGTAAAGTTTTCCGGTCCGAATTGTCTATATGGATTTATGTCGAAGGGAGCAACCTGGGTTCCGCTGTTTTTTGAGGACCAAATTATGGGATCAAATCGGAGACCTCTACTTGAAGCCAAACTGGAGTCGAGTGAACTGACGAAGTTGAAGCTCATCGTCTCCAGATCCTTGACCATCAAACTGTTTTCATCAAAACCTGTGGAAATAGGAAAATATGGATAATTTACGATATTTTGAACAGTGTAAAGTCCGCGCTGTTGGGTGACCCCGATTCGGTTACACTGCCAGTCTATCACCAAATCGTCGTTGATCTTTATTCCATAATTGCTCAAGAATTCCTCTATCCCCAGATCTTGTTTTTTCGCCACCGCCTGCTGGATATCCACATCTATATGGTTCAGCAGAAACGCCAGCTTGCCACCCTTCATCAGGAACTGATCGATCCAGTATTTCTCCCATTCTGAGAATTTTTTCCTGGGTCCCAAGATAATCAACACGCTGACATCTCTGGGGATACGGTCTCCTTCATCCAGATTTATTCTTTTGAGCCGATAATGCCGACTGAGTGCCTGGTTTAGATGGGTAAGCTCGGTATCCAGATTGGGTCCATCCTTACCCATCAGGAATCCTATGGAGGGAAGGGTCCTGGTGGAAAGCCTCTTTATGGTGCTGGTGAGCTCATATTCCAGCCCGGAGATGTTTTGCAATACCGGGATCACTTCTTGTCTGTCCTCAAACAGAAGCACCATTCCCATATAAACCTTTTTTATCTCGATCTTATCATTCTCCAGTGCATTTACCTGAAGAGGAGGAATGCCGTATCTTTGTGCCTCCAGCTCCTTCTTTTCCTCATTGGGATCGATCATCTCCAGCTTCAGCTTTCCTCCGGCATAAGCCTGGTATTCCTCTAACTGATCCTTCAGATATCGGACATAGCTGTTGTATGGAGGAGGAATATCTTTGGTGAAATACATTTTAACTATGAGTCGGTCATTCAAATTTCGCACCACGTCCTTGCTGGCACCAGACAGGCTAAAGACCTTTCCTTCGGTAAGATCAAGACGGGCGAACAGATTTACTGAGATTAGATTTAACACCAAAAGTATAGCTACGATCAAAAGGAGCGTAACGGCAGATCCAGTACCATATCTGAATTTTGCCTTCATTTGTGAGACTACCTCCACTTCCTGCTTTCCAAAGCTCTGACTGCCAGAAACAGAAAGAAAAAGATAAGCGATAGATAATAAATCACATCCCGCGAATCTATCACTCCTCGGGAGATATTGGAAAAGTGATAGTCAACGCTCAGATACTCAAAAAAAGAGGATAAAAAGCTGGGCAAAAATATCAGAACCTTGTCCAGCATATACAAAGCGAAGATGATGACAAAGCTGGTTATAAATGCCACTATCTGATTCTGGGTCAAGCTGGAGGTGAATACCCCTATGGAAAGATAGGTGGCTCCCAAAAAAATCAAGCCAAGGTAGCCTGCCACCACCGAGCCAAAATCAAGATTACCCAGGCCTGCTAAACTAAGCGTATAAATCAAAGTTAAAATAACTGCTACAAAGATAAGAATCAATCCAGCCAGAAATTTGCCTAAAATGATCTCATAATCTTTCACCGGCAGGGTGAGGAGAATTTCAATAGTGCCGCTTCTTTTTTCCTCAGAGATCAGACGCATGGTTACGGCTGGCACGAAGAACATGAAAATGAGAGAAATGATGCCAAACAAATTTCGCATGGAGGCTTGATTAATCAGGAATAGACTGCTGAAGAAAAACCAGCCGGAGATCAAGAGGAAGACGGTGATTACGATATAGGCGATGGGGGAATCAAAAAAGCTTCTGAGTTCTTTTTTGCAGAAAACGGCTATATGATTTGACATCTTGCCTCACCTTAAGAAGTGGTCAAATCTCTGAAGACATCCTCTAAGCTTGCCCGTTGTTTTTTCATCTCCAGAAGGACCCAATTGTTCTCCACGACCAAACGGAAAAGTTTTTCCCGCAAATCCACTCCCTTGGCGCACTCGACGGTGAACTTTTTCAAGTCATCTCCGTTTGATGCGATCTTTTCCACCTTTTCCACATTTTCTAAATTTGCCAGTTTAACTTCTACGTCCTCAAAAGGCGTCTTCAATTCAATATAGATTTGCTCTTTTCCTTGAAAGCTGGATTGCAACTCCGCGGGTGAGCCATCCGCCACGATCTTGCCCTCGTTTATTATCAGCACCCTTCCACAGGTGGCTTCAACTTCCGGGAGGATGTGGGTGCACAAAATCACCGTCTTCTCCTTTCCCAGCTCCTTGATCAAGCCCCTGATCTCGGCTATCTGATTGGGATCAAGTCCGCTGGTGGGTTCGTCTAAGATGAGAATTTCAGGATCATGCACCATAGCCTGTGCCAATCCCACCCTCTGCCTGAATCCTTTGGAAAGCTCACCGATGTCTCTGTGGATGACCGGACCCAGACCACAAACGTCAATTATCTCTTTGGTTCTTTGACTCCAGCGCTCTTTGGCTATTCCCCTGGCTCCCATTATAAAATGGAGGAAATCTAAAACATTCATCTCCGAATAAAGGGGAGCATTTTCCGGAAGGTATCCGATCTTTTTCCTGACTTCCAGGGAATGCTCGAACACGTTCAGCCCATCCACCTCCACCCATCCTGATGTGGGGAGCAAAAAGCAGGTGATAATTCTGACCGTGGTGGTTTTTCCCGCACCGTTGGGTCCTAAAAAGCCCAAGATCTCTCCGGTGTGAACGTCAAAGCTGACGTCATCCACCGCCTTCAACTGGCCGAATCTTTTGGTTAAGTTTTTTATCTTAATCATCTTAAACTCAAGAGAGCATTGTTACTAAATACGATATTTACCCCAGTCTGTTAAACATTTATATAATGAATTTTTCATATATGTCAACCTGGAAATTTAAAGGTTTGCGTCCACTGATGCGGTATGGCTAATTCATATAGAACCGACTTCAGGGAGGCGAGTCTTTTCTTCCCGCGTAGGCAAGCCTTCACGGCTTGCCAGCCAAGCCATAAAGGCTCGGCTACGCGATCTAATAATATCTTGAATATCAATTAGTTCCTAACTCTTTCCAGAGAACAGCAGAAGCAATTATGCCAAAAATTCAAAATCCCTTGTTGCCTGATCTCTTACTCCTCTGAAATCACCCCCCACTTCGAACCTCATTCATACCTATAACTTTGGACGCATCCATTTAAAGAAGTTATAGATTCTTGCCGGCTGTTGGTCTTCTCCAGCCTTTGGCGGAAATGATTTGCGAAATCTTTCTGTTGGTGAAGCTCGCCAGCCATGCACGGACGTGCCCGTTTGGGGAACACCAACAGAAAGCGAAGCTTCACAAACAGATTGTCAATTAGACTTCACCATCGTTGACCAACAAAGATGCAGAGGTCAAAACAGAAAAATAAAATCCCGAGAGGATAGGAATATTCCCCTCGGGACGCAGATGTCTTTGTGACCTTCACTAGTGGTCGCTATGGACGCCAGTGTCCTTTTTTCCACTTCCAGCCGCGGGGTGTTTTCTTCCAGTGTCCGGGAACCCAGGTGCCTTTATGCTTCTTTTCCCAATGACCGGAAACCCAAACGTATTGTCCATGCGACCATTTCCAGTGTCCCGACACCCAAACCGCCTTTGGACCTGGACGAGGAGACTTGATCTCCTCTTTAGCAGGCGGAGGCGATTCAGGCACATATACGGTGGAAGTGCAACTTAATAGAAAAGCCACTAAAATGGCGATACTCAAAAGCGCCAAAAGGAATTTTTTCACGTCCCCCTCCTTTTTTTTGTTTTGAGCTTTACCTACATTCTTTTAGCTTATTTTCGACTGCTAAATATTCTTCTTTAGCTGTAGGGGCAATTCATGAATTGCCCCTACAAGATACATCACCAAAAGAACGTATCCCGAATATGACACCTGAGTGTGTATGTGTCGAGTTCTTCTTGAAGAATTTTTCCCTATGATTCGTAGGACAGGCATCCTTGCCTGCCGAATTTATGCAGGGCGGGTCATGCCATAGGCAGATCCCGCCAGAGGTATAAACCGTATGGTTCATACCAGAGGCGGAAGAGCCCCGCCTACGAATATGTATTCAAGAATTGCGGACGGCATAAATGCCGCCCCTACGTGCTCGACAAATCGAGCAACTATCTCTGAAAAGCTACTGTGTCAAGAACTATTTTGAGCTTTAGCTCCACCCTTCTTTTCTTTGAGGCAACTCTCCCCTATCAAACAGGAAGAGAAAAGCTGGGAAAGCTCACTTCAATAAAAGTTGCTCCAACTGGTCAACTAAGTCGGCGAAAAGCTCCACAGTTGCATTCACCGGCTCCGGTGAGGTCATGTCCACCCCTGCTTTTTTCAGAAGTTCTATGGGATAGTTGAATTCGCCTGCTTCCAAAAGCTCGATATACCGCTTCAAGGCTTCTTTGTCACCGTCTAAGATTTTCCGGGAGAAGGCGGAAGCGGCGGCGAGGCTGGTGGCATATTGATATACATAAAAGTTTCTGTAAAAATGTGAAATTCGCAGACAGGAAAGATCATCCAGTGAATCTACTACCAGTTCAGGTCCGTGATATTTCTGATATATTTCCCGATAGATCTTCCTCAAAGACTTAGCAGAGAGAGCCTCTCCAGCCTCCGCCCTTGCGTGAGCTTCCTTTTCGAATTCGGCAAACATCACCTGGGTATAGAAAGTTCCCTGTATCATCTCAATATAATAATTAAGCAGATAAAGTTTTTGAGCTTTATCCTGGGCATTCTTGAGCAAATAATCCATCAGAAGCATCTCGTTCGTTATCGCGGCTACCTCCGCTACAAATATGGAATGTCCGGAATAGATATATGGCTGTTTTCGGTTGGCATATAATCGGTGCATGTTATGTCCCATCTCGTGCGCTACGGTAAAGACATTGTCCAGAGTGTTGTTGTAATTCAGAAGCATGTAAGGATGTGTGGAATAGGCTCCCCAGGAATAGGCGCCACTGCCTTTACCTTCAGTCTCATATACATCCACCCATCCAGAACCAAAACCTTCCTGCAGTTCACTGACATACTTCTTCCCCATAGGTTTTAGCGCCTTTAGGACAATGGTTATTGCTGAGTCGTAAGGGATCTCCATTTTGGCTTCTGGCACCAGAGGAACCCAGAGATCGTATTTGTGCAATTCGTCCAATTCCATTACTTTTTTCCGCAGGCTGACGTACTGGTGAACCGGCTTTAAATTTTCATTCACCGTGTTAACCAAATTGTTAAACACGTCCACAGGAATATTATCTTTGTGTACTGCAGCTTCAAGACAGGAGTTGTAATTTCGAGCTTTGGCGAAAAATACGTCTTTCTTGATGCTTCCGGCCAAGGTGGCGCCCAACGTGTTTACATAACCCAGCCAAGCCCCACTGTAGGTATCCATGGCGTCCCTTCTCACCCGGCGGTCGGTGGACTCTAAGAATTTCGAATACCGCTGCTTGGTGAGTTGAACTTCGTTCCCTTCCTCGTCTTTGATGGAGCCAAATTTGACGTCAGCATCGTCTATCATGGTGAACACGGTTCGGGGAATGCGGGCTATATTTCCAGCCTGGGCCAGAATTTCTTCCTCCGGAGCAGAGAGAGTATGTGCCTTTTTTCTAATAATGTTATCGATGTAGTGTCCGTATAATGCCAATCCCTTCTCTTGATCCATCAAATCGTCTAAGGTGCTTTGCGGAATGCTTAAAACCTCTGGATCGATGAAAGAGACTGCTTGCGTGACTTTAATGTCGAGGCTAGCGGCACGGTCGGAGAGTTCTTGATATTTGGAGATGCGGGTATCCTCATCCAGCTTCATGTAGGCATATACATACAAACGATCCATGATGTTCCATATGCTGTCCTGCATGATAAGACAGTCCAGCAGGGTCTTGCCGGACTCGGCCAGATGCCCTTTAAACTTCTCCATCTCCGGAAGAAGAGCTTCCACTCTGGAGAAATCATATTCCCACAGGGAATCTGTCGAATAGATATCTTCTAACTTCCACTTGTATTTGTCAGGTATCTCCGAACGCTGAGGGATTTTTTTGACCTGTGATTGACCAAACGCAGACCCAAAAACAAAAATTACTAAAACCCCCATCCACAAGAAAATCCTTGATGCCTTCTGCATCCTTTCCTCCTTAAATTGAGGTGACAGTACAAACCACGAATCTTATTATATAAGCATTCAACCAAAAGAGCAAGAAAAAACCTGCGATTTTTGTGGGTAATATGTAAATTGGAATCTATAACCTCACCTCCTTTGTCCCTCTCTCCATAAAATGGAGAGGGGGAAATAAGGAGGAGAGGTCTTACCTGAATTTTATGCTTGCCAGGATAGTTATCAGATAATAAATTGTAAAATGATAATGGAACTGAGTAACAAAGCGATCAAAAAGAGCAGGAGGATTGAAAATGTTAGCCATGATCTTAAAAGAACCTGAGGCAATTGAAAAAAATCCTCTTCAATTGGTGGAGATGGAGAAACCGAAGGTCAAACCTGATGAGATCTTGGTCAAAATTAAAGTATGTGGAATCTGCCATACTGATCTGCATACGGTGGAAGGTGAGCTTGAGCTTCTCAAAAAGCCTTTAGTGCCTGGACATCAGGTGGTGGGAGTGGTGGAGGAGAAAGGAGAAGAAGTTACCCGCTTCAAGAAAGGCGATCGGGTGGGAATGGCTTGGCTTTACTCCACATGCGGGAAATGCAAGTATTGTTTGGCAGACAACGAAAACCTGTGTGAAAATGCTCTATTCACCGGCTATCATGTGGATGGAGGATACGCACAGTACACAGTCGTATCTCAGGATTTTGCCTATCCAATCCCGGAGGGATTTTCAGATCAGCAAGCCGCACCTTTGCTCTGTGCGGGGATCATCGGCTATCGCGCTTTGAGGTTAAGCCAGATAAAGCCAAAGGGAAAATTGGGATTGTATGGATTTGGCGCCTCGGCTCATGTCGCCATTCAGGTGGCGATCCACTGGGGATGTGAGGTTTTTGTATTCACTCGAAGCAAAGAGCACCAGAAGCTTGCAGAAAGTCTGGGGGCAGTTTGGACCGGACAGGCAAAAGATAAAGCACCCAAAAAGTCGGATTCCGCCGTAATCTTTGCGCCTGCAGGAGAGCTGGTGCTTGATGCCTTGGGTGCCTTAGACAAGGGAGGAACTTTGGCTTTGGCAGGAATCTATATGACCCCAATTCCGCAGATGGACTATATGAAATATATATACCATGAGCGAACCCTTCGAAGCGTAGCCAACAGCACCAGAAAAGATGGGGAAGAGCTTCTTGGGCTTGCCGCAGAGATTCCTATCCGCACGAAAACCACCATCTTTCCGTTGAAAGAGGCAAACAAAGCGCTTCTGTTGCTCAAACAGAGTAAAATAGACGGTGCTGGAGTTCTGGACATTCCGGAGATATAGCCTAGTTAAGTAATAGAAACGTAGTTGCTCGATTTATCGAGCTAACGGATAGTAGTTTGTAAATGTCTCTTGTGCCCGCCAGGTTCGTATGAATGCATACGCATCCCCGACCTGGTGGAAAGCTTACGGTTTCCTGTCGGGTTTGGGAACCCGACAGGCACGAAGCCCGATGAATCGGGCAACTACAGAGGTAATCTGCTCATGGCGGGTGTTCTTCACCCGCTGTTCGTTTCCCGTCCGCAGGATCCTTAGCGAGCAGTTTTGTAGGTCAAGCATCCTGTAGGGTGCTTGACAAAAAGAATTGTCAACCCCGCCATAGGCGAGGTTGACCTACATGGCTACATAGCTAAATAGCCTCTACATCTGTTTGTGTCACAACACATTGCAAATTTTAAAATTTTACCTCACTTTTTGCTTGACTTCTGGTTGTATTTAGTTACTTTAACATGAAGGGAAAGTTTTAAGGACTTCTGCGTTTTTAAGTAATTGGATTACACACAAAGAGCTTGATAGATTTATCTTCCAATATTAAAAACGTACAAGATAAATTTGTGTAAGTCTTCTTTTCTGGTATTACTTCTTCCTGCAAACAAGAGAAAATCCGCAGGAAGGACATGGTTGAAGTCCCCGCAGTCTTTATGGGTCTCAGTATAGAACTGTGAACTATAAACCGTGAACCATTAACCAGTGAAACTGGGAGGTGTTTAAAATGAAAGCTGAGTTGTTTTTCTGTGCTCTGGTTCTGACTTTGGTGAGCGTTGTTGCTTTACCATCCGTTTGCCAGGGGGGTTGGAAATTCGTCAGAACCCTCGGGGGAACGAACGAGGATTGGGGGGGCTCTGTCACTCGATTCTGGGAAGAGGGAGAAAATGAAGCCAAATGGCTAAGATATATGGTCACAGGAGGAACCAAGAGTTTCGGCGCTGGCGATCGTGACCTTCTACTGGCCAAGTATAACCAGCAGGGGGTGAGCGGTGGGCTTGGGCCCGTCGGCTGGAAGCAATGGGTGAAAGCTTTTGGAGGAAGCGCCAATGATTGCGCTTATTCTGTGATCCAGACCTATGACGAAGGATTCGTGGCCGCAGGATACACCAACAGTTTCGGTGCAGGCGGGTATGATTTCTTGCTGGCAAAGTTTAATGAAAATGGTAATTTCCTCTGGGCAACAACTCTCGGAGGAGGCGGGAAAGAGGATGCAAGCGAAGTGATAGAGACGACTTCTGATCATGGGCTTGTGATTGCCGGAAAGACTTATAGTTTCGGCGCTGGTAGCGATGATATCCTCGTGGCAAAATTTGATGAAGATGGTAATCTCATCGATGATTGGGCAAAAACCATTGGAGGAATTGCTAGCGATAGGGGCCACGCTATTACCAAGACTTCTGATGGAGGATTGGTGGTTACAGGATGGACCTATAGTTTCGGTGCAGGTGGTATGGATATTCCGGTAATCAAACTTGATGCTAACGGAAACCTTCTCTGGGCAAAAACCATTGGAGGAAGCGGCTGAGATTATGGTTCCTCAGTGATTGAGGCATCTAATGGAGATATTGTGGTCGCCGGATGGACCTCCAGTTTTGGCGTTGGAACCGAAAATATCCTCCTGTCCAAGCTTTATCCTGGCGGGAGACACCGCTGGACAAGAACTCTTGGTGGAAGCTCCAATGACGTAAGCTACGATGTAATAGAAACCTATGATGGAGGGTTTGTCCTAACAGGAGATACCAAGAGTTTCGGAGCAGGCAACTGGGATTTTCTGCTGGCTAAGTTTAATACCGATGGAGATTACCTCTGGGCAAGAACCGTCGGAGGAGGCGACTCTGATGGGGGTCGCGAGGTTATTGAGTTGCCTGAATACCCCCAGCCCGGATATTTACCTGGTCTTGTAGTCACAGGATTCACCGAGAGTTTCGGTGCCGGCAATAGGGATGTCCTTCTAGCAAAGTTTGAGCACGATGGATTCACCTGCGTGGAAGGTCCTGTTGACCCTACGATCACTTCTCCTAATCCAACTATTGTTCCTTTTATTCCAACCATCAGCGAAATTTCTAATCCCATAATTACCCATCCCAATCTCGTAGAGACTAATGTTTGGCACCCAGAACAACATATCGTATGTGACGTTGAAATGTGTTTTGTAGCTTATTTTATGACACCAGAAGGAGAGCCATATCCATTTGATAGAATTAGAATAGGCGGCGAAGATTCGGTGCTGATATTTGATAGCCTAGCCTTTATTGAAACAGAGGCGCCAGAGAGCACAACATATGAATTCAAATACCGCTGGAATGAAGACGGATTGTTGTATCGAACCGCATTCAAAACCCCGGCTGAGGAATCAAGAGAATTTGAGTTTTATGCTCTCTCTCCTGAGGAACTTTCCGACAGCGCAAGAATTAGGCCTTACCTTCTGTTCCAAGAAGAAAATGCTAATGCAAGCTTATTGTGGGATTGGGTTCCTGATAGTCTTATTCTCCACTACACTCTATCCTGCAGCACGGGCAAATATGTAGGAGTAGCTGGAGGAATTGACGATAATATCTCAAACCCTCCAAATTTTGCGGTGGAAGAAGTTTATATAGAAGGAGAGGGTTTGTGGCAAAATGAAGTGATAGTAACGTTGGTCAGCCAGTTTCCTCCTGGTCTAGATTCGATTCTAGAGCCAAGCATTTGCATATTTGGCTATCCCAGCGCAAAGTCAGATGCATCTGTTTCTATTCTATTCGCAGAAATCGATCCAGAATATGCGACGCTGGTAGCGGAGGACTGGAAAATGGAAAGTATAGAGAGAACCAGAAACAACTCGGAAAAAATATTAAAAGATTTGGACGGGAATGAATATCCTTCTGACTATCTTATACCCCAGTATGCTGTTCCGCCTGGTAATTACATTTTGTCACTAGAGAGCCAAACGCCGGAGGAATTCATCTCCCTGGAATTTCCTATAGAGATGAGAACTGGCAGAAGCACCATATTTGATGCCTTTCATCCAAGGACAACAGAACTTGGGTTTCTTACCTTTTCTTTCTTTATCGCGGCTGAAAACCCTTTTGCTCACTCCTCATATTCCAATCTATTCCATGCACCGGGTGATTCGATAAGTGTAGATGTCACCACCGAGCACGAATATGACTGGTGGGGATGTTTCGTTTTGCCTACGAATTTGACAGTAGACACTCTATTCGCATACTCGGATACATTGGACGAGGAAAAATTAACAGAGCTTTTTGACTTCACTACCAATCACATCGAGGGTTCCGATCTCTTTCTGGTGGTGGTCAGGAATGAACCCTATTATAACCGATTGAAGCTCGAATATACTCTTCGCGGTGATGTCAACGGAAATGGAGAGGTAGAGCTCGGCGACATTGTTTTCCTGATAAACTATCTGTTTAAGGGAGATGTCGCACCGCATCCATTGGACCGAGGAGATGTGAACTGCAATGGTGAGGTGGACATAGGGGATGTGGTCTATCTGATCAACTATCTATACAAAAATGGACCACCACCCTGTCAAGGATAAGTGACTATATCTCCGGGAAGTGGATCAGGTATGTGGCGCAGGTTAAAAACCAAACCTGCGCCACAGTCTATTGGCGGGAATTTAGTGTTCCGGCGGGATATTGTCCTTCAGGATGAATCCCTTTGGATCTTGAGATTATCCCGCCAAAGCGTTGTTTTTTGCTTATAGCTCCTTGTGGATGTTATCCCAGACGAGCCGGCGCCCAGACAGGGGCATATGCCCTCCCGTTTGGGGGCGTCCGCCCGAAGGATCCATAAGGACACTCCCCAGCGAGCAGAAAGATTCTTAGGACAAAGTTCTGATGCAACAAATGCCCAATGAATTGGGCAACTACGGATTAACATTTCTGCTGGTCAAGAAGAAGACTCCAAATCGAGGAAACATACCTCACTTCAGCAGAACCATTTTTATGATTTCATTTCCCGCGTTACTCTGGAGTTTACAAAAATAGATTCCGCTGGCGACTTTTTTGCCTTGTGAGTCTTTCCCATCCCAGATGATCTTCTTCCATCCTTTAGCTTGAAAATCGTCAATAAGCTCTTTTACTTTCTTACCCCTGAGATTGTAAATGGTGAGCTTGATCTCTGCATCCACAGGTAAGAAATAGCTGATGTTAGTCAGAGGATTGAACGGATTGGGATAATTAGGAAAAAGTTGGAGATGTTTATAAATGTTTTGTTCAGAGAACTCATCCACATAGGTGACTCCGACAAAATTTATCTCAAAGGTATCTGTGTCCAAAGGGGAAAAGCAATATTGAAATGACGCAAAATCTCGGAAGACACAGTAGTTTCCCACAGACAAGCCAACAAATTCATAATTGCCGGATGTATCAG
Organism: Candidatus Zixiibacteriota bacterium; assembly: GCA_023127875.1. Next base: position 15,400 of record JAGMFA010000003.1, on the reverse strand, counting down.
TAAAGGTGCTGTCCTCTTTGTTCCCTGAAAGATATACCGCCGCATTTTCTTGAGGAAAACCAGTCTGATCGGTCACTTTTCCTCTGATGCTGTTTAAGGTGAGGTTCTTATAATAGTGGAGACCTCCTTTGGACTCTCCCACAAACAAATCCAGATCACCATCTGAATCAAAATCACAAAGAATCGGCGTGCTTCGCTCTCCCACATCAATGGAATCGTAAGAATCGGTGATTAAGACAAAAGAGAAAGTTTGGGGGGTGCCATCATTTCGATAAAAACTTATTCTTCCCTCTTCATTTCCCACCAGCAGATCGAAGTCACCATCTGAATCCAGATCACCAAAGATGGGAACACTATACTTGCCCACGTCTATTAAATCCTCCGAAATCTGAGTCCAGGAGGGGACCTGGGGAGTGCCATCATTTCGATAGAAATATATCTTTCCATAAATCTGCCCCACAAACATGTCCAGGTCGCCATCGCCATCGATGTCCACAAAAGTGGGGGAAACGTAGTTTCCCACATCGAGGAAGTCGTATTCCCCAGGGATCAAATTCCAAAAGGCAGAGTCGGGAGTTCCGATGTTTTCATAGAAATCAATTGTTCCATCTTTTCTTCCTATAAACAAATCCAGGTCGCCGTCTTCATCGATGTCGGCAAATGTGGGAGAGGAATAATCATCCGCTTCGATGGCAAAATAATTTTCAGTTACCAGACTCCAAGAGGGTATGGGGGTTGTCTCCTCGGTTTTATAGAGGTTGATATTCCCCTCAAGCTCTCCTGCGAAAAGATCCGCATCGCCGTCTCCATCTATGTCTGCGAAAGCAGGATGGGAGCAAGCTCCCAGATCCATGAAAAGATAACTTTCTGTAAGCAACGTCCAGGAGGGAAGATAAATGGTGCCATCATTTCTATAGAAGAAGATTCTCCCCTCTCCCTGCCCGATGAAAAGATCCAGATCGGAATCGTCATCCATGTCAACAAAGACCGGACAACTGCGTTTTCCCACATCTATGGAATTGTAATTAGCTGTGATCGGTTTCCATTGGGGATCAGTTTCACTTCCAGTATTTCTGTAGAAATTGACATTACCATATTCCTCTCCTACAAACAGATCAAGGTCTCCGTCCGCGTCCACATCCACGAAAGCAGGAGTGCTGTTTTTTCCCACATCGACAGGATCGTAGTTTTCAGAGACAAGATTCCATAAGGGTATCTCCTTCGTTCCCACGTTACGGTAAAAGCTGAGCGTTCCCTCTTCTTTTCCCACGAACAGGTCTAAGTCTGAGTCACCATCTATGTCCACAAAGACCGGAGCGCTTTGTGAACCTATATCAATAGAATCGTAGAAATCGGTAACCTGAGTCCAAATGGGAGAATTTATGGTGCCATCGTTTCTAAAAAAACTCACTTTTCCTTCCTTATTACCCACGAATAAATCCGGGTCGCCATCATCATCAATATCTGTAAAAGTGGGAGAGCTTCTTTCTCCAATGGTGGAATCGTAAAAATCTGAGACGAAATCCCAAAAAGGATTTTGAGGGGTGCCTTCATTGTGAAAAAAGCGAATCTTTCCGTCTTTGTCTCCAATAAAAACATCCAGGTCACCATCTGCATCAATGTCCACAAAGGTGGGCTTGGAGAATTCCATTCCACCAGCAAAGGCACAATCCACAACTTGCCCGTCCACCTTAGCCTCTAATTCCTTTCTCCATCTTATCTCAGTGGCAAAGGAATGAGCACAGAGTAGAAATTGAAGTATAAGCAAAGCACCATAGATCCACAATCTATGCTTTACAGAGGGGTTATGAGTGTAGGAATACCTTAACATCAGACGCCAAAATTTTTGAGCCAGAGATTGTTTGATTATTACTTTTTGGCTCTTTTTTCAATTTATCTTCACTGGTTTGAGTTGTCAAGAAAATTTGCTTGAGGAGTTTGCTTTTTTTCACATCCATCTCGTCCTGTCTGCAAAAATTCAAATTTTTCCTCAAAAAAGCAGGAAAAAATCAAGTTCACATTCTGAAAATCCTCCACCTCACTACCTAACTTTCTGTTTTTTTAAAGACTTACAGAAAAATATAAAGGAGTTAAATACTCTCGTTTTTTTAAGAGTTTTTTAATAAAACTTTAAGGATTTTCTTAAGTCTCCAAAATTATCTTGCGCACAGAAAGAGTAGAAACTCTTTCGGATGGTCTCTGAAAATTGAAGAGTTAAACAAAAAAATCCTGAACCATTAACCAGTGAAACCAGGAGGTGCTTATGAGAGAAAAAAAGCGGGAGAAGGGGACTATGAACTATGAACCGTGAACTATTAACTGGCAAAGCCAGGAGGTGTTCAAATGAAACTTCATCAATTCAGGAGAAACTGTATTACCGTTAACCGAAAATCTATAACTTTATTTGAGAAAGGAAGGAAAGCCATGAAAGCAAAAATCTTTTTTACAGGTATTCTATTTGCGGTCTTTTTCTTGGTTTCTTTAAGCTATGCTGATGTACCGCAAATGATTAATTATCAGGGGAAGTTGACCACGGCGAGTGGAGGTTGTGTTGGAGATACCACCATCTCCATGACTTTCAAAATCTATGCGGACTTAACTACTCCTACCTCTCTATGGAGCGAAACCCAGGATTCAGTAAAAGTTGAAGACGGCATTTTCAATGTTCTTTTGGGAAGTGTGAATCCTATTCCGGATTCGGTCTTCGATAGAAGCACAAGATATTTAGGGGTAAAGGTCGGAGCAGACAACGAAATGAGTCCCAGAAAGCCTCTGGTGAGCGTGGGATATGCCTTCCGCTCGGAATTTACCGACACGGCAGAATATGCTAGAGCTGCTCCGGCAATGCCGGATGATGACTGGGTTATTTCAGGTGATGACATCTACCGTCTCACTGGCAACGTCGGCATCGGGACGGCGGGTCCGGCAGAGAAATTAGATGTCGTCGGAACAACCCGGATGACTGGTTTTAAGATGCCTACGGATGCCGCCGATGGTTATGTTTTGACTTCAGATCCTTCCGGTGTAGGAACCTGGCAAGAAGCAGTCGGCGGTGGCAACTGGTCGGTTACCGATTCGGTGCTTTACACCAACAACTACTGGGGTATAGCCCGCGGAGGGGCTGGCAATGTGCTTTACGGAGACAGTGCACATACTATGGTTAATCTTGGTGTGGCCTGCACCACTGGCACCAGTGGGCAGAATTATTACTATTCAACTATAAGTGGCGGGGAAAGAAACAAGGCCACCTGCAAGTATAGTACAGTCGGCGGGGGATATCAAAACACCGCCACCTACCACTACGCCACAGTCGGCGGGGGGGTATTCAACACTGCCAGCAACTGGAAGAGCACAGTCGGCGGGGGATCTTACAACACCGCCAACGGTGACGCCTGCACAATCGGGGGGGGGCAGGGCAACGTTGCCAGCAACAATTATAGCACAGTCGGTGGTGGAGGACACAACGCCGCCAGCGGTGGCGCTAGCACAGTCGGCGGGGGCTACAGAGATACATCGAAAGCCGTTTACGGTGGGGTGTTTTCGGGTTATTCCAACTTAGCCGGTGATGAAGCTACTGATACCGCCGCTTTCGTGGGCGGCGGCTATGAGAATTCGGTGACTGCTAAGTATGCCACAGTCGGTGGGGGAAATAAGAACTTTGTTGAGGGCGATTATTCGGCAATTCTTGGGGGACGTGCTGATACTATAACCGCCACAGCGGATTACTCCTACCTTTTCGGAATAAAAAGCAAGCTGACTGAGGACTCGACCTTTATGGTGGATATGCCGCATATCCGGTTCGGTGATGAGACCAATGGGTATGAATTTCCTACCTCTGATGGTGCCAACAACCAAGTCATGGCAACCGATGGAAGCGGACAACTGAGTTGGGTTGATGTGTCTGGTGGCGGAGGAGGTTGGGTAGATGATGGCACAGTTGTGAGGTTGGAGACCAGCACAGATAACGTTGGCATCGGGACGACGAGTCCAGAAGGCAAACTTCACGTTGAATCCTCCAATACACCTGTTATACATACGGAATACACGGGTACAACCGGTGGTGATCCCAAGGGGATTTATGCTAAGTGTGTTCCGGTAGATTATTACGGTAAAGGTGGAGTTTTTGAAGGGGGGCGTGTGGGTGTATACGGTCAGGTTTATCCTTCTGGAAGTAATTACTATGAAGGAGTGGTAGGTGCGGCTTTGGGTGGTTCAGGGGTGAACTACGGGGTCTTAGGATACGCCAGTGAGTCTTCAGGAACAAACTACGGCGTTTATGGAAGCGCGACAGGTACTGGCGGAGGGAGCTATGGCGTCTATGGAGATCGTGGTTCGTCAACAGGTAACTATGCAGGATACTTTCACGGAAATGTTTACGTTACCGGCACACTGGGGAAAGGTGGTGGTGCGTTTAAGATTGACCATCCCCTGGACCCGGAAAACAAATACCTTTACCACTCCTTCGTGGAATCTCCGGATATGATGAATGTTTACAATGGCAATATCATACTTGATGCCATTGGCGAGGCAACAGTTGAACTTCCAGATTACTTTGAAGCTGTCAACAAAGATTTCCGTTATCAGCTCACCGCCATCGGAGCCCCTGGGCCGAACCTGTATATAGCCGAGGAAACTTTCGATAATCACTTCAAGATTGCCGGCGGTGAGCCAGGCATGAAAGTCTCCTGGCAAGTTACAGGAATTCGCCATGACAAATTTGCCGAGGCGAACAGAATACAAGTCGAGGTTGACAAGCCGGCTGAGGAGCGGGGTAAGTATCTTCATCCAGAAAGTTATGGACTTGGAGAGGAATACGGCCTTCATTATGAAGAGTATAAGCGCATGGAGGAGCAACTGGAGGAAAAGAGTGAGTAGTCTCGTAGTAACTGTAGGTCCGAAATGTCCCCATTTGGGGACTTTCGGACAAAAAAAGATGTCGGATGGTCTTGCGGCATGTACACTAACTATTAAAATTAAAGGAGTAAAAAATCATGAAAAAGATCAAATTAACTCTGGTCTCGGTTTTAGTCTTGCTTTTGGTTTTCATGCTGGTTCTTGAAGGAAAAAATCCCCAGGCTAAATCAAAAAGCAACACTTTCGAGATGACCTCAGACGTCCTTTGCGGAACCGGAGGAGGGTCCCAATCGAACCATTTCACTCTCCAGGTATCGGCTGGAGCTCAAGGTTCTCCTATTGGTCCTCAATCCAGCATCAACTTTTGGGGAGGGGGAGGTTGGGTGTACACCGCAGAACCTGCATTTATCTGGGGAGACGCTAACGGAGATGGAGTCATTGACTTAGGAGATGTCGTCTTTCTGATAAACTATCTGTTCAAATTTGGAGTTGCTCCCTGCCCTATACAAGCGGGTGACGCAAATTGTGATGGCACCGTTGACCTGGGAGATGTGGTGTATCTGATAAACTATCTGTTCAAAGGAGGACCTCCTCCGTCTTCAGGAAAAACAGGAGGGGTTCTGGCTAAGGTCTTGAGGTTGAGTCGTAGTTTGGGACATGCTCAAATATCGCTTTTACTCAAAACTGAGCCAATGAGTAAGAGTTTGCCTGGTTTTGCTAAAGGCTCTCCACAAGGTTTGGATGAAGTCTCCCAGATCTCAGTGAAGGGGAAATTCGATCGGGATGTAGCTGGCGTGCAACTGGAGATAGAGTTCAATCCGGATGAGGTTACACTGCTCGATCCCGCGTTGACCCCTCTGACCAAAGGTCTTCAACTCTTCTCTGGGATAAAGGACGGAACCCAGAAGATCGGAATTGTGGATCTATCTGGGAAAAACTTCCTTCCGGCAGGAGAAGGGAATTTAGTCAACCTACGGGCAAAAGGAGAAGATTTAACCAGCATCAAAATCAAAAAGGCGATACTGGTGGATGGGGATGCTATGCCACTGGTCATAGAGCTCTCCCACGAGTTGAACCGCAATCTGGCTAAAACCTCTTCACCGCTAAAGCGGGGTTTCCAAGAATCCACACCCCAGCACTTTTCCTTATCCCAGAACTATCCCAATCCCTTCAATCCTCAAACCAGCATAAGATATGCTCTGCCACAAGATGCACAGGTGAAACTTGTCATCTATAATATTTTAGGAGAGAAGGTCAAAACCCTGGTGGATGAACATCAGTTTGCCGGATATCAGGTGATTTGGTGGGATGGGAAAGATGAAAGGGGAGATAAAGTCGCCAGCGGGGTATATTTCTACCGGCTGGAAGCTGAAAAGTTTTCAGAGGTTAAGAAGATGCTGCTGGTCAAGTAGTCCCCGGGCATCTGAATTCGATGGATGTTGGGCAAAGACCTACTTGAGAGCCAAATGCAAAAGCCCTCCTGGGAAAGTTTCCGCAAAAGAGCTTGACCCCAGGAGGGCTTTCAATTTTTGGGGCAAATCTCTGCAAAAACTCAAATTTTTCCCAAAAAAGTAGGAAAAAAATGAAGTTCATGTTCCGGGTATCCTACGCCTCATCTCCCAACCCTTTGTATTTTAAAGAGTTGCAGGAAACAAACAGGAGTTGACCACTCCTGTTTTTTTAAGAATTTTTTAAGAAAAATTTAAGGTTTTTCTTAACCCCCAAAAGTTATCTTGGATTCGGAAAAAGAAAAAAAACCAGGATGAGATTATTCCCCTTCCTCTCATACTGGCTCTGGGTGGAGCCGGTGGCGTGGAGAGAATAAAGTTCTCCACGCCCCTGGTTAAGAGAAAATAAGATGAGTAATGTGAAAAAGGCAAAACGAAAATTAAGGAGGTGAAAAAAGGAATAAGTGTTTATAGAAGGCAAAATCCAAAATAGGGGGGTCTTGAGAACTGTTGACCCTTAACCCAGAGCCTGGAGGTGTTCAGATGAACTTTGATCAAATTAGAAAAAACTCTATTGCCGTTAACCTGAAATCCAGAACTTTTTTCATGAGAGGAAGGAAAACCATGAGGACAAGATTCCTTATTTTAAAGATATTCTTTGCGACAGTTTGCATTTTTCATTCTCATCAGCGCAAGGCACGCCTTCTGGTCAGCCTTACGCTTGCGAGGAGGATTTAATCGAGGTGATGTTTGCACAGGACTCCAAGGTACGCGTCCGCGGGGGGGAGCTGGTGGATCTGGCAACGGACGCCCTGGCCGGCGTGGATGAAGTGCTGGCGAAAGCTGGCTCAGTTGAATGGTATCGAATCTGTGATGTGCCGGAGGAGCGGCTGGATGAAATCCAAGCCAGTGGTGAAGCCAACACGGGCAAGTTTGTCTACAATTTGAACAACATCTATCGCCTGCGTATTTCAGAAGGGTTTGACGTGTGGGCAATCAGTAGGGAGTTGGAGGCACTCTCCGGCATCATGCTTGCCCGACCGGTACCCAAACCGATGACTCTTCCCTGGCCGCCCGATTACGAATGGATGCAAGGTTATCTCGATTCGGCGGGTTCCACCCCGACCGGAATTGATGCGGAATATGCCTGGACCCAGACGGGGGGGAGTGGAATGGGCGTGACCGTCTGCGATCTGGAGTATAGTTGGAACTACAACCACCTGGACGTAACAAAAGCCTTTAACTCTCAAATCAATTCCAACGTAGCTGATCCCTTCAGTAACAATAATCACGGCACTGCCGTCATCGGTGAACTAGTCTCCGACAACAATACCAAAGGGACCACAGGCATCTGCTGGTGGTCGAATCTGAAAACCTGCGGCACCTATTATGGAAGTCCTACTCCATATTGGAATGTTCCGGGTGCTATGGCTGTGGCGATAGCCAATCTCTCTGCCGGTGACGTAATCCTCTTGGAGCAACAGTGGGATTATTTTGGTAACGGTGATCACATCCCCATCGAGTGGTGGACCGACTACTCCCCCTACGCTCAGTCTTACAACGGAGTCTATGCCGCCATTGTCAATGCCATCGCAAACGGCATCCATGTGGTGGAGGCGGGCGGGAATAGTCGTCTTTCCAGTGTGGGTGTCAACACTGACAATCTCATCTGGTACGGAAATTCAGGGGCTATCATCGTTGGCGCGGGAGGCGTAAAAACTGCAGGCCAGTACCCAGAAGGAGACTTAGAGAGGCTCTATTTCTCTGCCTACGGCTCCAGGTTCGACCTGCAAGGTTGGGGTGAGGAGGTGGTCACCACTGGATATGGCCATCTCTATAGCTCCGAAGGAGTCAACCTGTGTTACACCGATAGCTTTTCCGGCACCTCCAGCGCCGCACCGATCGTGGCGGGTGCGGTAGCCTGTTGTGTGGGTTACTGGAAAGCTCAGGGCTTCAGCGCCTCGTCACTGACTCCTGCCGCACTCCGAAATATTCTGGTAACCACTGGCACCCCGCAGGTAAATCCTGGCTCAGGACACATTGGTCCTCGACCGGACCTTTTGGCGGCATTTCCTTACGTTTCCTCCTTTGTTGACGTGACCAGCGGGCCCCTGGGGTATGCCGGAAGATGTTTCGGCGTGGCTTGGGGCGACTATGATAACGACGGTGATCAAGATCTTTACACCACAGCTACTTGTGGCAACCCGAACAAGCTGTTGCGGAACGACGGCGGTGGGGTCTTTGCCGATGCCACCAGTGGACCATTGGGACATGTGGCCACCGGCGCAGGCGTTGCCTGGGGAGACTATGACAACGATGGAGACATTGATCTCTTTGTGGGGAATAGTGGTACCTCTGACAAACTATTTAGGAATGATGGTGGCGGCAACTTTTTCGATGCTACTAGTGCACCATTATCTAATGCTTTATGGACCACTGCAATTGCTTGGGTCGACTACGACAACGATGGAAAACTCGACATTTATGTGGTACAAAGCTACGGTAATAACAAGCTTTTCCATAATGATGGCGGTGGCAACTTTTCTGACGCATCCAGTTGGCCAGTAAGTGATATGGGAACCGGTAGCTGTGTTGCCTGGGCTGACTACGACAACGACGGTGACCAGGATTTCTACCTGTCGAACTACGGCGGCACCTACTCCAACAGGCTGATTCGGAACGACGGAGGAGGGAACTTCACTCTTGTCACTCCCGCATGCATGTCTGATGCAGGGAACGGCACTGGCGTTGCCTGGGGTGATTACGACAATGACGGCGACCTCGATCTCTACCTGGCGAATTTTGGCACTGCCAACAAGCTGTTTCGCAACGATGGTGGTGGAAACTTCACTGACGTAACCGCATATCCTCTGGGAGATGCGGGTCAGAGCACTGGTTGTACCTGGGCTGATTACGACAATGATGGAGACCTCGATCTTTACATGGTAAACTGGGGTGGATACAACAAGCTGTTTGAAAATGTTGGCGGTGGGTCCTTTATCGATGCTACCCCCAGTTGTCTTGACATGCTTTACCCTCTAAACGGTAAAGGGGTAGCCTGGGGTGATCATGACAATGACGGTGACTTAGATCTTTACCTGGCCCATGATATAGGCGGGCAACCTAACAAGCTGATGCAGAATCAGATCGGCTCCGCCAACCACTGGCTTTTCGTCGATTTGGTAGGAACCATCTCGAACAGAGCTGCCATCGGCGCCCGTGTGCGGGTTGTGGCAGGTGGATTTTCCCAGATCCGGGAGATTTCAGGCGGCTCAGGATACCTGTCCCAGAACTCGTTGACCGCTGAATTCGGATTAGGTTCTTTAACTCCGGTGGATACGGTGGAGGTTAAGTGGCCATCCGGACAAGCGGATACGCTGACTGCCCTCTCCGTCGACACGCTGATAAAAATTTATGAGGGAGGTTCTGTCCGCGGCGATGCCAATGGTGATGGGGTTATCGATCTCGGTGACGTGGTTTATCTACTGAACTATCTATACAAAGGCGGTCCAACACCTAATCCCTTATGGACTGGAGATACCAATTCTGACGGTGTGGTTGACATCGGAGATGTAGTCTATTTGTTAAACTATCTATACAAAGGAGGACCTCCTCCGTGTTCAGGAAAAGAGGGAGGGTTTTCAGCTAACGCCTACAGGTTGAGTGGCAGTTTAGGACGTGCAGAAATATCACTTTTACTGCAGAGTGATCCAACCAATGAAAATTTACCTGGTTTTGCTAAAGTTTCTCCGGATGGTTTTGACGAAGTGTCTGAGATTTCGGTGGTGGGGAAATTCGATCGGGATGTGGCTGGTATGCAGCTGGAGATTGATTTCAACCCGGATGAGGTCACACTGCTGGATCCTGCTTTAACCCCTCTGACAAAGGATCTTCAGCTCTTTGCTGGCATAAAGGATGGGACACAGAAGATGGGGATTGTGGATTTGAACGGCGAAAACTTTATTCCAGCAGGAGAAGGGACTTTAGTCAACTTGCGAGCAAAGGGGAAGGATTTAACCAGCATCAAAATCAAGAAGGCGATACTGGTTGACATAAATGCCGTGCCACTGGACTTAGAAATCTCCAGCGAGTTGATCCTCAAGGAGGCTTCTGGCTCTTCACCGCTAAAGCGGGATTTTCAAGAATCCAGACCGCAGAATTTTCTCTTATCTCAGAACTATCCCAATCCTTTCAACCCGGAGACTGAGATCAAATATGCTCTGCCCCAGGATTGTGATGTCAAGCTCATCATCTACAACATTCTTGGTGAGAAGGTCAAGGTTTTGTTAAACGAGCACCAGATAGCCGGATTCAAAACGGTGCATTGGGATGGGAAGGATGAGAAAGGAAATAAAGTCGCCAGCGGAGTGTATTTTTACCGGCTGGAAGCTGACAAGTGTTCAGAGGTGAGGAAAATGTTACTGGTAAAATAGCTCGGGCTTCATACAAGAAAAGTAAGCTAATTGTTGGGAAGCCAAACGAATTTTAAGTTGGGTTAGTAGCCTAAATCAAAAGCCCTCTTGAGAAATCGTTCCTATAGAACTTGATCTCAAGAAGGCTTTATTTTTTTCATTTCTCAATATACTGCGGATAAACACAAACGTTACCTCACAGCAGATTAGTTAGATTAAGCTGATAAGTTGTTATAAGCATTGGTTCCCAGACGGGAGCGTCCGCTTAATCCGCTCCATCTGCTGTGAATATTCTGCCCCAGGGAGATATTATCATCCCCCGCAGCGGTCACTTGTGTCCACTGGATTCAGATGAGAAAAACCTTCCCGGAGGCTATCCTCATATTACCAAAAAACGACTGCTCTTTTTATCCCACCTTGATTGAAACACATAAATTGTCCCTAAATTCTGGTGCAATTTTTCTCTTTAAAATGTAATCTCAAGAGAAGAGTAGTCGATATTATTATAGAGATTTTCAAAGCTTTGTGATCGTCTGTCGCACAGGTTTTTAGTGATTCCGTGTTAGAATGAGTCTTCAGTCCCCAGATACTATCCTTATTAAACGTCCCCACCTTATAAGTAAAAATCGAAATTACACCTGGGAAAAAATGTCGAGTAAAAAGTGAATGGGGTTTAAAATGGAATAGGTGCGGATGAATAAAAACGCCCGATTTCAACTGGACGGAAAATCACCCTATCAACCGACCTTTTTTCCTATATAAATATTCAAGGCATTGTCGGTTCTCAATGAGCTTGACGCCTCAGGTTGCTAATTTTAAGCAGGAAGCGAATTATTTTCGCTATCTTGGAGAATTTCCATTTGGCCTTAAGATGAAACAGACATATACGGAAGGAAAAAATAAGATAAACTGATGCAGAAAGACACAAATAGTTCAACCAGCATAAAGAGAGAAGAACAAGAAGATAAGGGAAAAGTTCTTCCTTGCCAGCCGTACGAAAGTAACCATCAAGAGGGAATGAGCCAATTGGCTGATGCTCTGGCGAACATGTGGGAAGGAGTGAGTGTCGTTCAACCAGATTTCGTCATAAAGTATCAAAGCCAGCTTTTGTTGGAAAGATTTGGTGATTTGGTGGGAGGCAAATGTTATCAGGGCTACGTAAATTTAGATCAGCCTTGCGAAAACTGTCCTCTGAAAAAGACCATAGATGACAATTTATCGCAGTCTATAGAGGTTAAAGCCAAAGATGGAAGACATTACCAGTTAGTCTTTACCCCCCTCAGAAATCCGGACGGGAGGGTTGATGTGTTAGAGATTTGGAGTGATGTTACGGATAAAAGGAAAATTCAGGAGAAGATGTCATTTCTGATGGGGATCATGAGCCATGCATCAGAGTCGGTTTTAGCCACAGACCGGGATGGTAAGATCATCTATGTTAACCCCGCCACAGAAAAAATGTTTGGCTACACCGCTGAGGAGTTGATGGACAAAGAGATGGAGATCCTTGCCACTGAACTTTACCGGGAGAGAATCCAAAACGACATGTTCAAGGCGGGTGCATGCGGACGGGTGTGGAACGGGGAACTCCTGAATCGACGCAAGGATGGAAAACTCTTTTACGTATCTGCTTCTGTCTCCAAGATGGTGGACAGGGAAGGGAATTTCGTCGCCTTAGTTTGGTTCCAGAGAGACATCACCCAGACCAAAAGATACCAGGAGGAGATGATAAAAATTGAAAAGGAAAAAGCTGACACCTTGCGGATTCTGCACGAGAACGAGACGGCTATAAACAGAAGTCTAAATAGAGCCAAACTGGAATTACAGGAGAAAAATCTGGAACTGGAGAAAAGGACCTTCGAGTTGGAGGCGGAGAAGAAGAGGCTAAAGGAGGCATATGATAAGTTAAATCAAATACAGGCACAGCTTCTCCAGTCCGAGAAGTTAGCGTCTTTAGGGCAACTTTCCGCTGGAGTGGCACATGAGCTGAACAATCCCATAGGCTTTGTCTACAGCAACCTGGGTATCTTAAGTGAGTATGTGCAAGATATCAAGAGCCTTTTGGAAAAGTACGCAGAACTGGAGAGGGCTTTACCACGCCACAAGTCCTATGCTGAATTGATAAAAAAGATCAATGCACTTAAGGAGCAAATGGGGTTGAGCTTTATCCTGGAGGACTTCAACAAAATCATCTCCGAGTCGCAAGAGGGAACTTTAAGGGTAAAAGCCATCGTTCAAAACTTGAAAGATTTCTCTCATATGGACAAAGGAAAGTTGGAGTTGGCGGATATCAACAAGGGAATTGAAAGCACCTTGAATATCGTATGGAATGAGCTTAAGTATAAAGCTTCTGTGATAAAGGAATATGGGGATATTCCTGAGATCGAATGTTTTCCTCAACAGCTAAATCAAGTTTTTATGAACCTTCTGGTGAATGCGGCTCAAGCCATCCAAACCAAAGGAGAGATTAGGATAAAAACCTACCAGACGGAGGAAAGTGTGGTGGTGGAGATAAGCGACACCGGCGTGGGAATTCCTGAGGAGAGCCTTCAACATATATTCGAGCCATTCTTCACCACCAAAGAGGTGGGAAAGGGAACAGGTTTGGGTCTGAGCGTGGTTTACGGGATAATTCAAAAACACAAGGGAAAGATTGAGGTGGAAAGTCGGGTCAACCAGGGATCAACCTTCCGGGTGATCCTCCCTGTTAGAGGTTCAACTGAACATGAAAATAATACAAAAAAGATTCAGAAGATTGAGGCGGAAAAGTAAATTCTGAAGAGTTTATGGTTCAAAAGCTCAGAAATGTTTTGATTTGTATGAGCCTTGTTTAACCTATTTAGGGAGATGGTAGAGGGTTATTGCGCAAAAACGAAAAGAGACGTGTTAACAATAAGAGGTAAAAGATAATTACAAGTTGGGAGTTTCGGTGCTTTTGATTGTCTGCTTGTAATCGATTCCGCTGATTTTTAGTTAACCTGGTAACTGTTGTTGGTTAGGATCTGTTGAAGGAATTCGTCAAACAAAAAAGGGGAGAGAGTCATGCCAAGCTCGAAAATTCTGATAGTGGACGATGAGGAAAACATTTTAAGTGCACTTAAGCGTCTTTTCCGGAGGGAGAACTACCAGATCTTCACCGCTGAAAGCGGGGAGGAAGGTTTGAAGATTTTAGATGAACATGAGGTGGACTTGATAATCTCCGATCTGAAAATGCCTTCCATGAACGGGGTGGAATTCTTGACCAAAGCAAAGCAGAAAAATTCAGATGCTTTGCGCATCATGCTCACCGGACATGCAGATTTGAAATCAGTCATCGATGCCATCGACCAGGGAGAGGTGTATCGATTTCTGCTTAAACCCTGGAATAATGAGGAGTTGAAGATGACTATCAAACAGGCTCTGGACTTTTATTATGTACAAAAGGAAAACAAGGTCTTAGCCCGGACAGTTAAGAGGCAAAATAAAGTCTTAGAAAAATTAGAGAAGGAGCATCCAGGCATAACTACGGTGAACAAAGACCAAGATGGGACAATACTTTTGGACGTGGAGGAAGTAATTCAGAAATATGAGGATAAAAAAACCTAAAGCGGCAGTTAGAGTCTAAGCAGATGCTCCTTCTTATTCATTTCCCGTAGGCAATGTACCCCCGTTCCTCTGTTACCAATTTTGGCAATCATCACGGAAAAAGTGTTCAGGACGAAAAGAACTTCTCTTTTACAGGAAGCACAGCGTAGCCCAGGGTTTCTCCCTTGATGAGACTATTTCTCAAATAATTCCCGGGTATTAGAAACATGATTGTCATGCCGACCCCGCCTTTGGCGGGATTTTCAACTTGGTTTTAGATTCTTCGCCCTTCGGGCTTAGAATAACAAAATAAAAAGTGATTTGAGAAATAGTTTTTCCTAATGCTGATGGATCAAAGGACACTTTACGGCTTACAATATCGACAAGGACTATAACAGGAATCCAAAGCCGCCTCTCTGGTCATGGGCTCGATTTTATTTCTCTCTGCCATTTGTAAAGCGTATTTGCAATCAGGTCGGTGAAATCGAAAGGAGTTTTTATTCCCTATATAATATTCTTCTTTTTCAGACACCGGGACTGACCATATCCCGATTTTTGCTTTTCTGGCTTGTCTTTGTAGAGAGCAAAAAAGATTTCTATATTTTAAATTGAGAGGATGAGTATATACCCAAGCAAAACCCCTTTTAATCAATTCCGCATTGACCAAAAGAGTGTCCACCCATACATAAGCTAAAATCCTTCCCCACTTATCTTGCTTCTCTATGTCATATTCTAAACTGATCTTTCCGCCTCCCACCATTTCTTGATTTGCTTTTACGGCTTCCCAGAAAAAAGATTCTCCTTCCTCTGGGGTATCTATGCCAATATACCTTACTGTTTCCCCACTCTCCAACAGCACAGAATCACCGTCGAAAACTTTTTCTACTTTCCATCCTTCATGACGAGGATAAAAAATGAAAACTAATAATGCTACGACTAACACAAAAATTAGATAAAATATCCATCTTGACTTAAAAAATCTGTTTCTCATGTCAAACCCCTTGTCTTATGAATTTTGAATTACCCTTATTCCAGACGCCAGTATCCAGATTTCAGACACCAGACACCAGACACCAGACAACAGACTTCAGACATCTGGAGTCTGCCTACTGGAGTCTGCGTTCA
>JAGMFA010000029.1 GCA_023127875.1 Candidatus Zixiibacteriota bacterium | reverse complement strand
TGTTTCCTGCTCCTCTTAGTAACAACGATCTGCTCATATCTTGCAGAACATTCGTTTATTCATCTTAGGGAATGTTCAACGTATTTTTCTGAAAAATTTCCTTGACAAACAGTGCCTTTGTGCATAGGTTGTGCATATAAAATTTAGTCGATAAGCGTGTATAGCTTCATTACCAACTTGCCGAGGGGGCAAGTAGAAGGAGAGGACGGATTTCTGGGCAAACAAATCCCTTAAATAGTTGCGTCAGGAGCTCTACTCCTGACGCTTTGAAAGGTGTCAGGACTGAGCAGGATGACTGAGAATTGTCATTCTGAACCCGTAAGGGCGAAGAATCTCGCTTCCCAACCCGCATAAAACCAAGATTCTTCACTCCGCTTCGCTCCGTTCAGAATGACACAATTGGAGTTCTCGGTCACCCTGTGAGGTCCTGATACAACAACAAAAGTCTTTCATTATCTTGAGGGCAAAAGCCTTTTCTTCAGGATGAATCCTTTCCCAATTTAGCCATCCCCTCTCGAATTATTCTCTCCAGAAACTCAGGAGTTATCTTTTCCGCCACCTCTTTAGCAACCCTTTCGGATATCTTTTCCTTTAGGTCTGAAAAGAGTTGATCGAATTCAGATCGACTGATCCCTTTTACAAGAGAAGGCTTCACTGCTGTCGATTTTTCCTTATCCGGTTCCTCCACTTCCTGTTTCAACTCTTTCAAAAAATCCTCATATCCCCTCTCATGCTCATCTATTTCATAGATTTTGCTTTCTTTTTTAAGGTCTGCTTTTCCATCCGAGATTTTCTGTTCAGATAATATCGGTTTTTTCTCTGGATGTGAGTTTGCCTTTTGGTCTTCCCTTGTTTCCTTTTTTAGCTCGGACATAAACCATTCAAATCCATGAGCTTTCTTTTCATCTGAATCTAACGGTTCGAGACTCTCCATAAGATCGCTGGTCTCAACAATATCCAAAATATCCTCTGATTTTTTCTCTCTCATAGCAGGAACAGTTTTCTGAGTTTTCTTTTCATCCGATTTTTTGTCTTCTTCGCGAAGGTCTTTGGTAGTCTTCCGCTCATCTTCAGAGGGAGGAGTTTTCTCCTTTGGAAGTAACCGCTCCACCTGGTCCAGGATCTCCCTGGGATCAAAAGGCTTGGTTATAAAAGCATCTGCACCAATCAATCTTAGCTCCTGCTTTTTTTCTATTTCATCTTCGGATAAAAGCATTATCACCGGGATGTCTTTTAAACTTCCGTTCTGCTTGAGTTCTCTACACACCTGTCCTCCGCTAAGGACAGACAAGGAATCATCCAGGAGTATGAGGTCAGGTTTGTTTGCCTTAGCTACTTCAAGGGCTTTGGCTCCGTCGTCTGCGAAAAGTATCTCATATCCATGTTTTCTTAGCAGAGATTCGGCTAAATTTCTAACGGTAAGACTGTCATCCGCCACCAAGATCTTATGGTTCATAGTTCACCGTTCATAGTTTTTGGTTCATCGTCCATCGGGGAGAAGAGAATCACTAATGTAGGTTGTCCTATGATTCATCTGTGTATGCATTCTTATGAATTTTCTCCTGGTTCGGGCGGGGGTTTAACCCCCGCCCGATCAAGAAGTCCAGCATTAGGTCCTCATGACAGAAGGCAAAGATTAACGCGAACCAAACTATTATTCATCCCCCCCCAAAGGTCATCTTTTTTCCCCTTGCTTGGACAAAAGCTGGCTGGCTTGACCTAAGGTCTTTTTTTCCTCTTTAGTAAGATTATCGTAACCCACCTGGTTTATCTTATCCAAAATCTGATCCACCCTTTCCATCAACCTCTGTTCCTTTCCCCTTTTTCTATTGATGGCTTTCATTCTGCGTTTATGTCTGAAATTCTTTACATGGGTGAAGTATGTTGATAATCGGAACAATCTAGGAATTCTAAAGTCGGACTTGATATATAGGTACCCGATAACCATTCCTCCCAAGTGAGCAAAATGGGCAATTCCATCCCCAGTATGTCTCAAAGAGGCTAAGAATGCGAACACGCCAAAGAAGATCACCAGATACTTAGCTTTCACTGGAAAGATGAAATAGAGATAAATTAATCTATTCGGAAACATGAGGGCGAACGCCACTAAAATTCCGAAGATAGCCCCCGAAGCCCCGATGGTGGGGATATGTGAATTGAACGAGAGAATGAAGGTGAAAACTCCCGCTCCTATGCCGGTGATAAAATAATACTTCACAAATTCTTTGGTTCCCCAGGTTCTTTCTATCTCACATCCGAACATCCACAGAGCAAACATATTGAAAAGAATGTGAAACAAGCTCCCATGAAGAAACATATATGTGACCGGTTGCCAGATGAATCCCTTTTTCACCAAAGCTGGTGTTAATCCAAAAAGATGGATCAACTCAGCACCCCACAACAACTCCAGGATGAAAATTCCTACATTCGCCAGCAGGAGATATTTGACCGCTTTGGTGATCCCCCCGGGACCAAAGCTATAAGTTCTGTATCCGTAGTAGCTCATATATTTTATCTATCGGAGAGCCTAACAGTTTATTTAAAGCAGAACCAAAAATGAGATCCCTGAAAAACTACTCTAAAGGGGTAGATTGGAGTGTTCACCTTTAGGTGAACCATGCAAAAGTTATGGTTGGGGCAGGAGTTAAACCCCTGCCCCATCACAAAGAAGACCTTTCCTAATTTGACTTTCTCAGAGATCAACCCAATAACCTTTTGACAATATAAATACGACCCAATCAACCCATTCCATTTAAGAGACTGGTGAAAAAATGGGCAAACTCCGGTAATTTATCATATTGACAAATGCGAGATTTATGTTATATTAAAATTAAGTTGACTTAAAAAGTCTTGATTCACTCAACCTTGGCGAGGTAGAAATCTTTTATGCATTTCTTTACAGGTTTGCTGAGAATTGTGGTTCTGTTAGCTCTTCTGGGGCTTTTGATCTATGGGGTCAAATTGGGGGGGGTTGAGGAAACCCGATACAACGGCTCCATTTTGTGCCTTTCCTGTATTGGCATAGAGTAAATTCGGGATTTGGTGTTATTCGTTGTCGGATGCTTGAGAAACGAGATGAGAATTGTGTTATAGATATTCAGGATATGACCTATTTAGTTGATTATCTTTTTCCTGATGGTCTAATCCCTCGTCGAGGATGAGAGATAGATTGAATTAACCTAAAACCTTTAAACTTTCAAGGAGGTACAAATGTCACAAAAGCAACGAATTGGGGTAGCTTTGGTGGCGCTTTTTCTCTTTGTTTTGTGTGCTATCGTGTGGGCTGATTCAGATCCGGGGAAGATAGAATGCCTTCCCGAACAACCTTCTTTAATCTCGCTTGAGGGAGATGAACTTCCATTTAAAGCTGGTGTTCCCCGCAATCAGATCCTGCTGGAAATATTTGCACGCACCACGTGACCTTACTGTCCTTATGCGGCAGTTGCCGCAGACTCGTTAAAAAAGCTGAAAGGGGACAGTCTGGCTGTCTTAGAATATCATCTAAGTGACCCTTTCTCCAACTCGGACTGCAGTGGTAGGGCAAGTTACTATGGGGTCTCAGGAGTTCCCCATGCCAAGATCAATGGAAGAAGAACATGTTCCGGCGGTGGCTCCGGCACATTTAGCTGTTATCTGGGCGCTTACAATATGGAGATGCTGAGTTACTCGGTATGTACACTCAGAGTAGACGTGTTGTATGACTCCACCACCCGCGAGCTGAAGGTTAAAACCTGGACGACCGCTCTGGATACCTTCTCCAACGCACACCTGCGTTATGCCATAGCGGAAAGCCATAAATACTACCCCTGGCAAGGATTGGACAGCTTGCATCATATCGTCCGAAAGATGTTGCCCGACTACAACGGGGTTGCCTTCAGCATCGAACCAATAGAGACCTTCGTGGACTCTCAGAGTTATACATTGAGTTCTGCCTGGGTCGACAAAAATTGCTATGTGGTGGTTTTTGTACAGAGCGATAACTGGCCTTCTCAGGTGTTCAGATCAGCCAAGGGATATCTTTTCCCTACATACGTATTCGGAGATTGCACCGGGGATGGGGTGGTGGACGTGGCGGACGTGGTGCTTTTGATAAACTATCTGTATAAAGGAGAAGAGGCACCTAATCCGTATGGAAAAGGCGACCCCAACCGAGACTGCATCATAGATGTGGCTGACCTTGTTTACCTGATTAATTATCTTTACAAAAACGGACCAGCACCCCTGAAAGGGTGTGATTAACCTTCATTCAAGAGGGTTGCTTTTGACATAGTCTTTTGTGAGTTTCCCATATATTCAGGCTTCGAGCCGGATACTCCAGCCCCTGGTGACCCTAATGTGGATTGTGTTACAGATAGTCAGGATACAGAGGTCTTTGAAAAAGTGGAACAGAGTGGTCGAGCATGGGCTTGCCCTGAGGGGTTCACCCTGAAGGGGGTGCCCAACCCACGAAAGACTGACGCCCTTTGCTTTCGTAGGCAGGGCTCTCCCGCCTCTGGGTGAATCTGCCTATGGCATAACCAGCCCTGCAAAACGAGTTTTTCGCAGGGATGGGGCTGGCTTAAGAATACAAAGATTACGATAAATTTGATTCCACCAATCAGAATGTAACCTACAATAATCCTCCCGCACTTGCCAGAGAGCACGCCTATACTCTGTTAAATAGACAGGCCTATGTGCTGGACTTATTCGATGAAAGAGGAATTCAGGCTGAGATCACCAGCATACCGATGGAACATCTGTCGGTTCTTGCCAATTACAGCTATACCACAGATCGCAAAGACAAGCTGATATTTTCCGAGATCTATGGGGAACTGGAGTATGACTACCAAGATAGGGCAACGCTAAAAGGTGGTTTCAGCAGACAGGAGAACAAAAAGGAAGGGGGCTCACCTGTTCGGCTGGCTCCGATTGTTGACATGATCTATTATCTTTCGGAAATCACCAGCATCAATTTCGTGCTGGAACATCTGTGAACCGACAAATTTGATGGAAAACTGACCTATTACGATCAGACATTATCGCTTTCCCTTTCTCATTCACCGACCGTCTCCTTTACCTTCACCCATGAGCGGACTACAGAATGGAATATCCAAAAAAATTGGTCTGGCAAAAAGAATGGGTTTATTGGCACCTTAGATCTGGCCATGGGCGATAATCATAATCTCAGCTTAAGTATTGGCTTAAGACGTGAAGGTAAAGTTTGTGCGGGTGGAGTTTGCGTGGATAAGCCTGCTTTAGACGGGTGGGAGATAAAGCTTTTAAACCGATTCTGATGGGCATTGCAGTCAGGGTCTTCCTGTTACTTTTCATGTATCAGTATTAGAATTTATCCTGAACCATTCATCTTGAAGGACTGTCCCTCCAACCATTTCCCTCTGGATGAATCCTCTTGTCGGTTAACGTGGATTGGGCACGGTTTCAACAGCCTCTTAGGATAAGCCCCGCTGTGATGTAGCCGGTTTTTCCCCCCGATGCAAAGCCGAAAGCCTCTTGCAATTGAGGAATTTCTGTCAAACAAGCATATTTAGGAGAGTACAGGTATAAGGTGTGCAGGTTTGTAGATTAATTTATTTAAGCGAAAAGGAGTTTAAGTTTTTAAAGCTTAAATTTTTCAGTCGTGGTTTTCATTTTTTATTCTTGCTTTTTACTTACTGAGGAGCTTATTTAATCTATGAGATCAAAAATGGAATGATATGATGAATCAGCCAGCCAGCATATTGATCATAAGCCCGGACACAAAGCTTTTACAGAAAATTGGTAAGGCGCTATCCGATATCAATCCACAAATCAAAACCGTCCCCACCAGTCGGGAAGGATTGAAAAAGGTAAGGGAGCAGAAATTTGATATGGTAATCACCGATTCCCGACTGGAGGATTTCTCCTGCCCTATCCTCATCCGAAGGATTATAGCAAAAAGCCCACAAGCAGATATTCTGGTGGGACTTCCCGTTGAAAATATTTACCGCCAGCCAGAGCTTTTGGATTGTGGGGCAGATGATGTTTTCGAAGTTCCGCCGAAGGCAGAAGAGCTACATCTGAAGGTAAATAAGCTTATTAAAGAAAGAAACTTTCTAAAATCGTGCGGGCTGGTGGGAAAGTCGATCCAGTTAAAACAGATCGCCGAGTCAGCGCTTCAGGTTGCTCCCACCAATATCACCGTGTTGATCACCGGAGAATCAGGAACAGGAAAGGAGCTTGTTGCTCGCGCCATTCACGCCAACAGCAAAAGAAAAGATAAAGCCTTCGTGGCCGCCAACGTGGGAGCATTAGCAGAGGGGGTGGTGGAAAGCGAACTTTTCGGACACGAAAAGGGTGCTTTCACCGGCGCGGTGAGTCGCCGGCAGGGACTTTTTGAAACCGCCAACACTGGAACCATATTTTTGGACGAGATCGCAGAATTCAAGCCATCCACTCAGGTAAAACTTTTGAGAGTTTTGGAGGAGAGAAGTTTCATGCGGGTTGGGGGAAGCTCAGACATAAAAGTGGATGTGAGAGTCATCGCCGCCACCAATCAGAATCTGGAGCAAAAGGTGAGAGAAGGGACTTTTCGGAACGATCTTTATTTCAGATTGGCGGTGGTGAAGATCGACGTTCCTCCCTTAAGAGAAAGACCCAAAGACATTTCCATTCTGGTGCATAGTTTCATTGACAAGCTGAATGAGCAAAGCACAAGAAAAATCTCCGGGGTTTCAGATGAGGCATTGGAGCTTTTGATGAGGTATCACTGGCCCGGCAATGTGCGTGAACTGAGAAATTTCTTAGAAAGTATGTTGGCTTTAGCACCGGACAGAAGAATCGAGGCTTCGGATGCGAAAAAATATTTAGATAAACAGATGCAGGCTAATCGACAGCTGCCGGTGGTGACCGGCAAGTCAATTGAGACTGCCGAGCATGAGCTTATCATTCAGGCGATTTTAAGCTTAAGATCGGAGATCATAAACTTAAGAGAAGCTCTTTTGAATCAAGGTCAACTGAGGCCGGAACAGAGAGTTGAGACTGAAGGTTCATCTTGGGTAGGTCAGGAAAAAATTGGGCAGATTCCCTCTGATTTAAACGTCGAGGAGATGGAAAAAGATTTGATCCAAAGGGCGCTTGCATTCACCAAAGGAAACAGAAAGAAAGCCGCCAGACTTTTGGGCATAGGCGAAAGGACATTGTATCGAAAACTGGACAAGTATAAGTTGAGGTGAACTTAATGGATTTGGACTACCTGGAGTACTATGTGGTGCCGGTTCTGGCCGTGCCTAGAGGCAAACAGAATCTCTTCCGGTTTCTAGGTACTGGTTTTTTTGTGGGAGCAGAAGGTCATTTGGTGACCTGTGCGCACGTCGTACAGAATATCACGTCAGATGAGGCGTTATATTGTTTTCAAATAGGGAGGCATCGTTGGATTCCGCTGAGCGTCTTCAGGGTGCTATGCGATCACGATCTTGCTCTCTGCACTGGTGCGGTGCCAAAGACGAAAGAGGTAATGCCGCTCATCTCCGAACCCTTTATACAGCCGGGAGCGGATATCAATACTCTGGGTTACTTGCATGAACCGAAAGGTCCCGATCGCTTGTCCTTTTGCAGAAGAGTGATGAGAGGATACATAACCAGCATACCAGAGTCTTCGGATTACCCCGATTCCTACGAACTCTCTTTCCCCGTCCTGTTCGGGTGCAGTGGCGCGCCGCTGCTATCCCGGTTCGACATCGAAGGAGAGAGCAAGTCAAAACTTGGAATCGTGGGTTGCGTGTATGGATCGAGGGAGTCAAGGATTGTGAGGCATTCTGAGATCACCCGCGAATTCTCCGGGACGAACAAGTTGGAGAGAGAACGAGAGGTTACGGCTAGAATTGAAGAGATGGGGCTTGCGTACAATGTGAAGGCTCTGCTTAAGCTCTTTGAGGAATCGGAAATAACGATCACCGTCTATCCTGGATCGCTTATCGACGAGATCGGTTTGCGGGGAAAGGTAGAATGAACCATCACCATCCCTTAATCCCTCCCATCAAGGGAGGAAGAGTTCCCTCTCCCCTTGGGGGAGATGCGTATGCATGCTTCGCAGGGATAGGGTGAGGGGTATTTTAAGGAGAAGATAAGTAAAGCAGCTTTGCAGATCAAGCATGGCGAAACCTGCTTGACAAAAAGTCTACCTCTCCCCCTTAGTCCCCCTCTCCTTAAACAAGGAGAGGGGGAACCAGGGGGTGAGGTCTGTATTCGTCACGGACGTGGGCGTCCGTGACGAACGAGAGAGTTGAGACTGAAGGTTCATCTTGGGTAGGTCAGGAAAAAATTGGGCAGATTCCCTCTGATTTAAACGTCGAGGAGATGGAAAAAGATTTGATCCAAAGGGCGCTCGAGTTCACCAGAGGAAATAGGAAAAAAGCTGCACAACTTTTAGGCATTGGAGAAAGAACGTTATACCGGAAATTGGACAAATACAAATTGAGATAGCAGTGTAGGTCAAGCATGGCGAAGCCTGCTTGACAAAAAGTCTACCTCTCCCCCTTAGTCCCCCTCTCCTTAAACAAGGAGAGGGGGAACCAGGGGGTGAGGTCTGTATTCGTCGCGGACGTGGGCGTCCGTGACGAACGAACGATATGAAATTTTTACCCTCCCTTAATCCCTCCCATCGAGGGAGGGAGAGTTCCCTCTCCCCTTGGGGAGATTCATATGAATGCTTCGCAGGGATAGGGTGAGGGGGAGTTAGTGTAGTTGCTCGATTCATCGAGCCAGAAGGAAGCCCAATCACCGCCTTTGGCGGGATACCGCTAAAAGCGGTATAAATTGGGCAACTACAAGGTCAAGCATGGCGAAGCCTGCTTGACAAAAAGTCTACCTCTCCCCCTTAGTCCCCCTCTCCTTAAACAAGGAGAGGGGGAACCAAGGGGTGAGGTCTGTATTCGTCACGGACGAGGGCGTCGGTGACGAGCGATAGATGTGAAATTATCACCCTCCCTTAATCCCTCCCATTAAGGGAGGGAGAATCCCCTCTCCCCTTGGGGAGATTCATATGAATGCTTCGCAGGGATAGGGTGAGGGGGAGTTAGTGTAGTTGCTCGATTCATCGAGCCTACAGAATGCCCAATAAATTGGGCAACTACAGAGTCAAGAAATGAAATCTTCCGCCAAAAAAACCAAATATATATGGGTCATCTCGGATGGTTCCGGGTCCACGGCAGAGAGGGTGCTGCAGGCAAGTTTGGTGCAATTCGGGCATGAAGATGTGGAGGTGGAGCGCATCCCTGACGTCAGAACCTCTGAGCAGATCAGAAAGATCGTAAACACAGCCGCAAAGAAAAAAGGACTCTTGGCATACACCCTGGTCACTCCCCAACTTCGCAAAGAAATTGCCACCAGAGCTAACGAATGTAATATCCCCACGGTGGATCTTTTGGGACCGTTGTTAACCACATTAACCACCTTCCTCGCCGCTCCTCCCGAATCTAAGCCCGGGTTGTTGGGTGAGTTGGACCATTATTACTTCAAAAGAATAGATGCGGTGGGATTTACGGTCAAGCATGATGATGGACGGGGGTTACATGATCTTCGCAAGGCAGATGCGGTCATAATTGGGGTCTCCAGAACGTCAAAAACCCCTTTGAGCATGTACCTGGCTTATAATAAAGGATTTTTGGTGGCTAACATCCCCATAATATTAGGGATGGATCCTCCCTCAGAGCTTTTCAGGGTTGATCAGAAGAGGATTGTGGGATTAACCATTAATCCAGACCTTTTGGTCAGCCTCCGTCAAACCCGTCTAGCTCAGTTAGCTCATGTAGACATAAATTACGGCGACGAAAAACATGTGATAGAGGAGCTGAAATATAGCCACCAAATCTTTCGCAAAAATCCCAAGTGGTCAGTGATAAACATCACCGGCAAAGCCATTGAGGAGATGGCTAATGAGCTTTGCAGTTTGATTATCAGCAAGTCTACATGATTTCTTAAATGAGTTATGTCGAAACATCTGCGTTGAAGAGGAGATAAAATGAAAATAGTTATGGTGGGAGCAGGATTGGTGGGAGGAGCCATTGCAAAGGATTTGGCAAGAGATAAAAATCTGGAGATCACTGCTGCTGATATTGATCAGGCGAAATTAGACAGATTGGAACACGAATCCAAAATTAAAAGGATAAAAACAAACCTTTCCGATTCATCGACGGTTTCCAAGCTGGTAGAAGACTATGACCTGGTGATTGGTGCGCTTCCCGGACATATGGGTTTTTCCACTTTGAAAACGGTAATCGAAGCGGGTAAGAACATAGTTGATATTTCCTTCTTTCCTGAAGATGGATTTGAACTGGATCAACTGGCAAAGGAAAAGAAAGTCACTGCGGTGATTGATTGCGGCGTGGCTCCGGGTTGCAGTAACCTTATCTTAGGCTACTTGACAAGCATACTGGAGGAGACTGACAGCTTTGAGTGTTACGTTGGAGGGTTGCCCCGGGTTCGAAACTGGCCCTACGAATATAAGGCTTCCTTTTCTCCATCGGACGTGATAGAGGAATATACTCGTCCCGCTCGATTGGTCGAAGACGGAGAAGTAATCATCAAGTCCGCCCTTTCAGATGTGGAACTTTTGGATTTTCCCGGCGTGGGAACTTTAGAAGCATTCAATACCGATGGCTTAAGGACGCTTATCCAAACCATGTCCGCAGGATCTCCGAATTTGGATCCTGCGGACAAATTCGGAAATGTTCCTTCCATGAAGGAGAAAACTATGAGATTTCCCGGTCATGCGGAGCGGATGCGGATGTTCCGGGAAACAGGCTTCTTCAAAAAGGAGCCCATTTCAGTCAACGGAGTCAGCGTGCAACCGCTGGATTTGACCTCTAAGCTTTTGTTCCCCATGTGGAAACTAAAGGAGGGAGAAGAAGACTTTACCGTGATGCGGATTATTGTGGCTGGGAAGAAAGATGGCAAACGGAAACGTTTTACCTTTGATCTTCTGGACAACTACAATAAGAAGACAAAAACCACTTCTATGGCTCGGACCACCGGATACACCTGCTCAACTGTTGTGAGGCTTTTGGCTAACAAAAAATTCGATCGCGTCGGAATCTGCCCGCCAGAGTTTATCGGTCAGGATCATGAATGCTACCAGTTAATAATGAAAGGCTTAAAAGAAAAGAACATCGTCTTCAAAGAAACGGTGACGGAGTTAAACTAAGGCGCTTAGGCCTTTTGAGTGATTACGAAGGTTTTTACTAATGACAAAAGTAGTAGAAAAAACGAAGTCAAAATTTAGTCCTCAATAAAAAGGATGGAGGAAAAATCATGAAAATAAGAGATATCTTAAAAGACAAGGGAACCGAAGTGGCTACCATCGGGGCAGAGAAGACCATCTGCGATGCGGTGCAGGCTTTAGTGGAAAAGAACATCGGTTCCTTGCTGGTGAAAGACGAGAAAGGCGGCATCGCAGGCATAATAACGGAAAGGGACATATTGAAACAGTGTGACAAGTGTTTTGACAAGTTCCCGGAAACAAAGGTAAAGGACGTGATGACAAAGGATCTGATCGTCGCATCTCCGGATGATGATTTGGATTACGTGGAAAATATCATGACCCAAAATAAAGTAAGGCATCTTCCCATAATCTCAAAAAACCAAAAATTAGAGGGGATAATTTCCATAGGCGATATGGTGAACATGTTACGTGGAGAATGTCATATGGAGAATCGTTATCTCAAAGACTACATTTCGGGGAAGTACCCAAGCTAAGGCAACTTCGGTTGGAGAGGCTAAGAATTTGGTTCGTTTCGGATTTATCCTAAATACCTGAGACGAACAAAGGAACAAGACTACGGATTATGTCCTTCAAATTGATTCTCGTACGGGTAGTTTACCGGCTAAAGGGTCTGTTTAAGAATCCAGTGGATTTATTCCAGACGCTTGGGATCGAACCAGATGATGAAATTCTGGAAGTTGGTTGTGCAATCGGCTATCACACTTTTACCTTAGCCCGGCTTGCATGTAATGGCAAAGTATATGCGGTGGATATCTCAGAGGAATATCTTGCATATCTGAAGAGTAAGATCCAATCTGAAGATAATATCCAACTCATTCACTCCAACGCTGAAGCTGTTGAGTTCCCATTGGCATCATTGGACAAGGTGATATGTTTCGATACTCTACATGATATACCAGATCCAGAACAAGCAGTCCAGAGATGGGCTGACTTCTTAAGAAAAAATGGTAAGTTCTGCTTTTGTGACCCTGAGATACGTCCTAAACAAATTGAGATATTCTCCGAGGGTAAGTTGCGACAGATGGATACAGTTCAAGGGATCTATGTGTTTACTCGTCGATGAGAAATCATATCCGCTCGCTGGTTCGGTGATTTGTAAGGCAGTTCAGACTATGAGACTCACCAGTTTATCAAGCTTTGAGGGGAAGCTTTGATGTTTTTCAAAACAGCTTGTTTTGGTCTCTTTTTTATCTTCCTGACTTCTATTTTGACTTTCTCTTCCCACGCACAATTGATCTCCTCTGAAATTTATGAAACCGAGGAGGACTTGCTGGAAGGTTTGGAAATGGGATACCTGACCTTAGATCAATACCTTGAACTACTGAATATGATCCAGAGCAAATTGTATCCCACATCTAAAGAGGCAGATAAGCTCATTTTTGTTCCGGATGTGAGCAGTGTGGATATTTCGCAAGTTAAAACGAAAGATCAAGACATCGATTTGAATCAGAAAATAGGTTCCTTTTTGACGGAGAGGGAGAAAGAAGGTCGTCCTCTTTTTTCCGGAAAGGTGGTTTGGGGATTGTATGAGAAATTTCAGGAAGGGGGAGAGACTGAAAATTATCTCTTCTGTGAGGTTACAAACAGAGATCACATGATCTGGTGTATTGAAGCCGATCAAAAGGTCAATTCCTCTGAAGCGATATTAAGCCGGGGTGATCTTCGGGTGAGAAAAAGGTTTTTTAAGTTTCTGATTCCTGAATATTCGAGCGAGGTGATACTGGGTAATTTTGATAAAAAAATCGGGCTGGGCTTGAACATTGGCTATCACCCACTCTTCGGCTACTCCAGCGAGTCAGATTTTAAATCTGAAGACTCCTTTCTTTATCCTGCGCTGGGAAGGTATAACGGTATTTACGGAGAGTCAGAATTCAGATCTTTTTCGGTTTTAGCATTTTATTCCAAGAACAAACGCAAAGAAATTGAGAATCGAATTGGGGCTTTAGATTTGAGTTTTGTGAACAAAAATATGCAAGTGGGTTTCTGTCTTTCCGAGGGCGAGCTTAAAAACATCGGAAATAAAAACATCTTCTCAGATGATTGCAGAAGCCTTCATTTTAACTTAAAGCTTAAATCCATAAGATTCTCAGGTGAGTATGCCCAGCTTTCCAGTCAAAAAAGCGGCTTGGCATTTGATCTTTATTCCCACCGGAAACCGTATAGCTTCGATTTCTCCTGGTGGAGATATGAGGATGATTTCGTTCATCCGCACGGGGGTGGCATCTCCAATCCGGATTATGAGACCATTTATCTGGATATGATAGATTACGATTACAGGTCCAGACAGGCAGGCGAGAGGGGAATTTTCTTCAAGTCCAGATACAGGATTTCAGGCAGGTTCAGCTTGAATTTCTCTTATAACCAGTGGAGAGAAAGATCATATCTGCCGGACAAAATGAAGTTTAGAGTCGGCGCAGGCTATAAGTTTTCCCCGAGTTTTTCTTTTACGGTTTATCAACTGTGGACAGACTATGATGTGGAAGATGAACAGATCGACAGAACGACATCCTCGTTGAATCTGTTTTTATCTCCCCATGACAAATTGGATTGTAATCTGATAGCAAACTATCGCAGTACAGATGCCAAAGACTATGGTGGCCTTCGGCTGAAAGTAATAACACAGTTGCTTTCTCCCTTTGATTTTGTGCTGTGGTTGAAATACAATGATCCCAACTTCTCCCGATCCTCGGATGGATATTTCAGCTTTCATGTTCAGGAAAGCTTGAGATTTTTCGATAACTATTTTGTTTCGGCAGAATATATCACTAAATTCTATGAAGATGAAAGTAAGGTTGACACCAAGGCGGTAAGAGTGAAAATGGAAGTTTTGTGGTAATCTGCAGAGGGAAGGTATGAACACTGTTTACGTGCCCGTCGGGTCCCCCGACCCGACGGTGCAAGCCTGCCAGGTCAGGGGACCTGGCAGGCACAGAAAAGTTATTTTGTTTCAGCAGAATATATAACTAAATTCTATCAGGACGCAAGTAAAGTTGACACCAAGGCGGTAAGAATAAAAATGGAAGCTTTGTGGTAAGATGTTTGGAATCAATTTTCCCAACAGATGAGAAGATGCCCAACAGATTAAGGGATGAAACAGATAGAAGATGAGAAGGACAAAGAGCTTTGTTTAATCTGTTAAATCTGTTGGGAATGTGTTCTCAGTTCGGACAGGGGTTATACCCTTGTCCGCAAGAAGGGTGGGGGTGCACCCCCACCCTAACGGGAGGATGGAGGTTCAACCCCCACCTTAACGGGAGAATCTAATATTGTGCCTATTTCGACAACAGTAGATATTGTTAAAGCGATTGCTAAGCTCATTCGTAAATTATCAGCTCTGTTTTTCCGATATCCCGTTATCATTGACTACGTCAGTCAATTTGAGACCAAAATCGGGTACGTCTTTGTCATAGATGTGCAAACCGAGAGAAACAAAGTAATAACAATTCCCAAGAACAGATTCGAAATTAAGATCAAGCTAGATCGAGCATTGGCCCGGAAGACGGACAAATCGAAGCTGATTTACGGAGAACATGTAAACGTCTATGACTCGGAGTTTGTGCTGCAAGCTGATATTGAAGGAAGATCGCATGGGAATGTGTTGAGCTATGTGCGTTGCCACAAAAGGCCACAACGTTTATTTCTGCTTACCCGTGTGGAGGGACCGGAGAATCAAAATCCTTCGGCACGTTTTCAGTGGGGCAAGGTTTATCAAACCGCAAAAATCAAACTAAGGAAGAGGCTTTTTTCATTAACCTATATTGAGATACCTATTAGAAAAGTTATCCTCATCAGTGGCAACGAGAAGACCCGCATAGTGGATTCTTAATTTGTAGGTCCGAAATGTCCTTTAGGACTTTCGGACGAGACTGAATTCGTCGGATAGCCCCGCCAAAGGCGGGACATATCCGACCTACAATCCTTGATATAATTTTAGAAAATGAATATAGAAATTCTGGGAACTGAATCTTTGGGGGTTAGAGGTCTTTGTTGTTTCGTAAAGACCAAAAAACAGAAAATATTAATTGATCCAGGCATAGCCTTAGGTTATACCAGACATGGATTGCTTCCCCATCCGCTTCAGGTAGCGGTGGATGAGAGAATACAAAAAAAGATAAAAAAAGCATGGTCTGAAGCGACTGATATAGTAATTAGCCATTTTCATGGAGATCACACTCCTTTAGCGGACGCAAATCCTTATCAATTCCATATCAAAAGGATAACCGGATTAAATCCAAAGGTCAGAATATGGACTAAAGACGCAAATCACTTTTCTCCGGTTGAAAAGAAAAGAGCAGAGTCTCTTTCTCTTATTTTAAATCAAAAACTGATTTCATCAGGAGGAAAAGACCAAGGAGCTTTGACTTTTTCCAGACCGGTTCCTCATGGAGAAGCATATGGTAATTTAGTCACAGTAATGATGACAAAAGTTGAAGAAGATGGCGTATTTGTGCATGCTTCCGATATTCAGCTTCTTAACGATGAAGCTATTTCCCAAATACTGTCCTGGAAACCTGATATAGTATTAGCTGGCGGACCTCCTCTTTATTTATTTAAACTTTCTGAGAATCAAATTAGAAGAGCTTGGCATAATGCCAAATTGCTGTCGCAAAAAGTCGATACTTTAATTCTTGATCATCATTTAATAAGGAGTTATCAAGGAGTTAAATGGTTAAAGCGCTTGTCATCCGAAACAGGAAAAAGAGTTATGTGTGGAGCAGACTTTATGAAAAAACAAAGGACGTTGCTTGAAGCTAAGCGTCAACGCTTATATAAAGATATGCCTGTGCCTGAAGGATGGCACGAACTTTATGCCAAAGGAAAAGTCATACCTGATGATTATTGGAATCTGGCTAAAAAACTTTATAAAACCGTAAAACTTAATGATTGGAAATAAAAGGGTTTAAAAAATTGTAAGTCCGAAATGCCCTTTGGGACTTTCGGACGAGACTGAATTCGTCGGATAGGTCTTGCGACCCATGGCTGGCAGGCATATTCGATCTACATCTACTTTATGCTAGGATGTTTGGATCAATTTTCCCAATAGATGAAAGGTCGCCCAACAGATGAAAGGATGAAACAGATAGAAGAGGAGATGTTTAAAAGCTTTGTTTAATCTGTTAAATCTGTTGGGAATATGTTCTCAGTTCGGACAGGTGTTGTATCCCTGTCCGCAAGAAGGGTGAGGTGCAACCCCCTACCCTAACGAGTCACATATAAAGTTTTAGAAAGAAAGATAATACTGTCCCACACAGTCTATTTGATATACTAAGGGGAGCATATAATTGTT
>JAGMFA010000028.1 GCA_023127875.1 Candidatus Zixiibacteriota bacterium | reverse complement strand
CTGAGCGAAGCGAAGGGTCTGGGTTGCCTCAGGATAAACTCCGCGGAGTGAAGAATCTCCTGTCAAGACCTGCGTAAAATTGAGGTTCTTCCCCATATGGGTCAGAATGACAACCCTCGAGATATGGGTAATAGTTAGCTCATAGAAATGCCAAAAGATTTTTATCCCCTAAACTCAATATAACTTGAATCTAATTTCTGTCAAGATATCTTGTGAATATCTCTGAGTTTGGGTATCCTTCGGCCTGCGCCCTCAGGACAAGCCCTTGCCCTGCCACATAATTTTTGGCCGAGGGTAGGGGTTCATCCTGCTCTTCGGTCCTGCGCTTCGTCCTGAGACTCAGTGTCGAAGGAAGACCTCAGGGTCGAAGGAAAGAGATTCACCCTGAAGGACACCCTCGAACAACAAACAGAAGAGAATTTATCCTAATTCCGATGCATCAAAAGACCCCTCGACCAAACTTCATTCATAGCGGATAGCCTCAACTGGTGAAAGCTGGGCCGCTCTTCGGGCGGGATAGACCGTGGCCAGAAAGGTGAGGAGCATGGCGGCAGAAGCTACCAATATGAAATCAAGCGGACGCATGTCCACAGGAAGAGAGCTGATGAAGTATATCTCCGGGGGGAGAGAAATTATGTTAAAGCTTTTTTGTATCCAGCACAAAAGATACCCAAAGGCACTTCCCAGGATGATTCCCACCGCTCCCACCACCAGTCCCTCAAACATGAAGATCTTCATTATGCTACTATTAGTGCTTCCCATGGATTTCAAAATGCCCACATCCTTTCTTTTCTCTATCACCACCATGATTAAGGTGCTAATGATGTTAAAGGCGGCAACAGCCACGATCAAGCTTAACACGATGAACATAGCATATTTCTCCAGTGCCATCCAGGAGAAAAGATTTTTGTGCATGTGCATCCAATCCAGAGCATAATAATGATAGCCCAATTTTTTCTCCAATTCCTTTGCCACCTTTTCCGCCTGGTAGAGGTTGTCTAACTTGACATGAAGTCCGGTTACCTTACTGCCCAGATTGAAAAGTTTCTGGGCGGTGGGAAGGGAGATGTAAGCCAAAGAAGCATCATATTCATACATTCCGGTCTCAAATATCCCCATCAGTTTTAGCTTGGAGGCTTTGGGCTGGCTCCAGCCGGTGGTCAAGGAACCCTCCTTCAGACTGAACAGAACCACCTTATCGCCCAGTTCCACCCCCAGCCGGTCTGCCAGCGTGGCACCCAACAGAATTCCGGGAAGCTCATCCTCCTCCTGCTCTAAGTGTAAGCTTCCTACCTTTAGATTTCTTTCCAAGTCGGTTACCAATCTCTCTTTTTCCGGATCGATCCCTCTGACCACGATGCCATCGCTTCCGGTCTTGGAGGCGATGGCGGCTTTGTAATAAATATATGGAGCCACATTCTCTACATGTTTTACTTCTTTAATTCCGGGAATAAGTTCCTGGTAATTATCTACACCTTCTTGGTAAGTGGAAAACACACTAACGTGCGCGGTGGTGCCGATGATGCGGGAGCGAACCTCCCCTTCGAATCCATTCATCATGGAGAGAATAAAATCCAAGGCAGTCACCCCAATTAAAACGCCGCCCACCGAGATCAAGGTGATGACGGAAACGAATTTAGTGGTCCTTTTAGACCTCAGATACCTTTTGGCTATGAAGAATTCGTAAGACATAAAAAATTCAAAGAGCAAAAAGAAAAATTAAAAATTACAATTTAAAATTCAAAATTATGATTTTCGTTTGCCTTTGAGAGTTAAGATGCTTGAGGCGAGGATGTTGGCTAACTCTTTAGTTTCGGAAAGTAAATTATCGACTGATTCCTTTTTTGCTTTGCCTGAATCCCTCAGTAGGGCGAGCCAAAATTTGCTTTCATTGGCAGATTTTAGTGAATAATTAAGGAAATTCGTGAACTCTTTCCTGGAGCTGGAAGATTGTGCTTCGATAATGTTTGCTCCAATGCTGGTTCCACTCCGTAGTAGTTGACGGGCTATAACCTGGACAGACAAGTCATTTTTATTTAACTGATCTATAAATTTGATGATTTCTAACGCATACGCGAAAGCTCTCTTTTTGATGTCAATTTTTGACTTTGAATTGCAACTTTGCATTTTGCTCTTTGAATTTTGCATTTACTCTTCCGGCCTCATCTGGGGAAAGAAGATCACCTCTCTTATGGAGTGAGTGTTAGTAAAGACCATCACCAGTCTGTCTACGCCAAAACCGAGTCCACCGGTAGGGGGCATTCCGTATTCTAAAGCCCGGATGAAGTCTTCATCCAGCCTTTGTGCCTCCTCATCCCCATGTTTGGCAAACTCCGCCTGCTGGAGGAATCTTTCCCTTTGATCAAAAGGATCATTTAGCTCTGAGAATGCATTCCCCATCTCACAGCCGCCGATGAAGAGTTCAAATCTTTCGGTCAAGCCTTCTTTTTCCCTGTGGTGCTTGGCTAAAGGAGACATCTCCACTGGAAAATCAGTAATAAATGTGGGTTGAATCAAATGAGGCTGAACTTGTGTTTCGAATATAGCTTCAATCAGCTTGCCTTTGGGCCGGTTCAGATCCTCTTTTACGTTCAACTTCTCTGCAAATTCTCTTATCTCCTGCTCGCTTCTATCTAATAGGTTATCAAATAGGCTAATAAATTCCTTCAGATGTTGCGGTGTGTATTCTTTGATAGCTTCCAACATAGGAATTCTTCTCCAGGGAGGAGTTAAGTCTATTTTATTACCTTCGAATTCAAATTTATTTGATCCCATGACCTGCGAAGCCGCATAGTTCAAGAGCTTTTCATAGAGTTCCATTATGTCATTGTAATCCGCATAAGCTTGATACAGCTCCAGCATGGTGAACTCGGGATTATGATTTCTATCCATCCCCTCATTTCTGAAGACCTTGCAAATCTCGTAGACCTTTTCAAATCCTCCCACGATAAGTCTTTTCAGATAAAGCTCATCTGCGATTCGCAGATATATATCCATATCCAACACATTATGATGGGTTGCGAATGGTCGGGCAAAGGCACCTCCATAAAGGGGCTGAAGGACTGGAGTCTCCACCTCCACAAAGCTCAGATCATCTAAAAATTTCCTTATGGCTTTGATCAGCTCGGTACGGAAAAGGAAGATTTTCTTCACTTGGTCATTCACGATCAGGTCAACGTATCTCTGTCTGTATCTTAGCTCCTTATCCTGCAGCCCGTGCCATTTCTCAGGAAGGGGTCTTAGGGACTTGGAAAGAATGCAGAAATCGGTAGCCCGAACAGTAATCTCCCCGGTTTTGGTCTTAAACACTTTTCCGGTTACCCCTAAGAAATCTCCAATATCAAACAGATCAAAAAGCTTGAATTTTTCTTTCCCCACCTCATCTGATTTGACATAAATCTGAATCTTACCTGCACCGTCTTTGAGATGGGAAAATAAACTCTTGCCGTGCAAGCGAAGGGAGATCATCCTTCCAGCCATTTTGACCTCGGTCTGTTCACCCTCGAGTTTTTCAAAATTTTGGTTTATCTCAGAAGATGTGTGTGTCCTTTTAAAATTATAAGGATAGGGATTGATCTTTTTCTCTTTCAGTTTCTTTAGCTTATCTTTTCTATATTGAAGCAGTTCGCTAGTTTCTTCCATAATATTCTCCCTAAAGAGCTTGCGCAACCTAAAGGTTGCGGCTACCTTTCCCTGTACTTCTCAGATCGGCAGGTGTTTGGTAGCCGCCCCGCCTCTGGCGGGGCGCTGAAATTTAAGTCAGAACGCAATATAAAACTGAGTCTTTTGGGTGTCAAGGAAAACATAGAAGGGTATTTGTTGAGGGGCGGGATGACGGAGACCCCCATACGGGAGGGCAGACGCCCCCGTCTGGGCGTCCGCTCGTCTGGGAATTCCCACCCCTATGAATTCTACGACAAAGGCGGGGCGAAGCAATCTTAATCTACGGACATACCAAAGGGGCGAGGGGGAAAACAGCCAAGGTTTTTTTAGGGCGAAATATAAGCTTATGCATTAGCAACTCTTTTAGGGAGATCCAAAAATGATAAGATAAAAATTGTTTGCATGTGGAAAAAATAAGGTTAAATTAGGTTTTTGAGAGCTGAAATCTTTTTGAAGGCGAACTCTATGATTGACTTGCATACTCATACGGTTTTAAGCGATGGAGCTGTGCTTCCCGCAGAGTTAGTACGATATGCGGAGATTTCAGGGTATGAAGCCATCGCCCTTACTGATCATGTCGACTCCGGAACTATGGAGACGGTCCTGAAACAGCTAATTAAAGTGGCGGAGGATCTTAACCGGCAGGGGAATATTAAAGTTTTACCCGGAGTTGAGATAACTCATATGCCGCCTGCTTTGATTCCGGAGATGGCGAAGGAGGCAAGAAAGCTGGGAGCAAAAATAGTGGTGGTGCATGGCGAATCGCCAGTTGAACCGGTCTGCCCAAAGACAAATCTTTCTGCCCTGCAAAGCGATATAGACATACTGGCTCATCCGGGGATGATCAAAGAAGAGGAGGTAAAGCTGGCTGAAAAGAGGGGGATTTATCTGGAGCTGTCGGCTCGCAAAGGGCACTGTTTGACCAATGGTCGGCTGGTTATGCTGGCAAGAAAATATCAAGCCAAGCTGGTGATGAATACGGATGCACACAGGCCTGGAGAGCTTTTTTCGGAGGATTTCTTAAGAAAGGTCGGTTTGGGCGCAGGACTGACCGAGGAAGAATTCAAAGAGGTGCTTCAAAATTCTGTGGAATTGGTGAAGAAAAGGTTTTAATCGGCATCGACTTCTCGGTAACTCTATGTCCGACAAACCCGAAAGAGTTGTTAAAGAGGTTACACCTTGTGGCGGGATAAATTCCCGCCCCTATGGAAGGCAATTACTTATCATCCATAGGGCAGGGTTCCCCCTGAAGGGATTTCCCTCGATCCTGAGATCTTCGGGATCGAAGGACACCCTGAAGGGCATTTAGCCCTGCCAAAGGGGTTTTCCACCAGTCCCTGAAGGTTCGCACTCCAAAAACTTTCAAATTCAAGAAGGGACATGAAGATCAAATTTACCAAAATGCAGGCTCTGGGAAATGACTATATCTATGTTGATTGTTTCAAACAGAAATTAGCTAAGGCCACTCTTCCCCATCTGGCAAAAAAGATATGCGATAGGCATTTTGGGGTTGGCGCAGATGGCTTGATTTTGGTGGCACCTGGCAGAGCATACAAATTCAGAATGATCTTCTATAATCCGGATGGGACCGAGGCGGAGATGTGTGGAAATGGGATTCGATGCTTTGCTCGCTTTCTTTACGAGCACGGTTTGTCAAAAAATAAACTTCAAAATATCGAAACCAAAGCTGGAGTAATCCACACTGAAATAATTAGCACTGGCGATGATTTTATGGTTGGGGCGGACATGGGAAAGCCTATCCTGGAGAGGAAGAAGGTTCCGGTAAAGGGAAGGGAGAGATTTTGCATAAATGAAACATTGAATCTAAATAGGCGAAAGATAAAAATCACCTCTATCTCCTTAGGGAATCCTCACACGGTGATATTTGTAAAAGAGTTCAGCCCCCAGTGGAGGAAGATTGGACAGATGGTGGAGAATCATCGCGCCTTTCCTCGAAGGACTAACGTGGAGTTTGTGAAGATTCTGAGCCTGAAAAAAATTAGGCTGAAGATATGGGAACGAGGAGTTGGGGAGACTTTAGCCTCCGGAACCGGAGCTTCAGCCGCAACCGTAGCGGGAGTGCTTACCAAGAAACTTGACCGTAAGGTTACAGCTTTTTTTGACAAAGGTAAGCTCATGATAGAATGGAAAAAGCAGGATGGGCACCTTTATATGACCGGTCCAGCTAATTCAGTTTTCTCCGGGGTGTATGATTATAGGCGACGATAATCAGTGGCAACGATTAAGCAAAATAAGAACGCACCAGAACCTTACGGATGGAGCGGGTTTAATCGGCCAACAGATGGAACGGATGAAACGGATATGCCAATTTACCCTCATCCGTTGAATCCGTTTGATCCGTTGACCTGTTTGTTTCAGTTAAGTTCTTATGAATTCAAATGAACAAATGACCGTTGACCACCTGGTTGGGGTAGGAGTTGTACCCGCCCTTCCCACGGACAGGAGTGCAATCCACAAGTGTCCCCAAAATTCGCTATGTCTTTGAGTAGTTTATCTCCACTGTTTGTGTTGTGTCAGTCACCAGGATTCCGCCAGAGGCGGAAGAGTGGAGCTCCTGACGCAACTATAACTATTCGTCACGGATTCACCGTGAACGGACAAGGCGTCCGTTACCAACAAAGAACCATATTAAAGTTCAATGTTTTTCGAGAAGTTTTCCCAGGATCCATAGGATAGGTCAAGCTAAAGTCGTATATCCCGCCCAGACGGGCTCAGACGAGCTCCCGTCTGGGGGCGTCCGTCTGGACGCCTTGGCGGGGCTTGACACTCCAAAAAAAGCTTTTACTCTTTGTTTTTTTTACCTTGAATGAGGATTTTCTTTGATATAATCGTATAAATTTAATGGTTTGCCGGAAATTCTAATATGGTTCTGTGGTATGTATTTATAGGGATACAATCCAGGAAAACTCTGAAAAATGCAAAATGTATGAATCGATGAATTAGAGAAACCGAAAGATTTCTTGTATGAAGAAAAGATTTAAATTCCCCCTCTATTTTTTTTCGTTTCTACTCTTTGTCTGTCTGACCTTTTGGGTGCTCTTTACCCAAACCAGATTGTTGGAGAATCAAGTTAACCGATTGCTAAGGGTTTTTGTGCAAAGTAGGTATTCGCTGAAGGTGCAAGTGGGGGATATCAATGGTTCATTCTGGAAAGAGTTAATAGTAAAGGATGTGACGGTTGACTTCGTGCAGGAAGGCACTGAATACAGAATGGCGGAGATTCCATATCTTAAGGTAAATTATAAGCTTTCCAATCTCTGGAGAAAAAAATGGATCCTCGATTCTCTGACCATTGACCACCCGCGATTTACCATTATGAAAACGGAGGATGGCAAATTGCTCGTGGCACTTCCCCGGACGGAAAGGAAGGTTATATCCAAGACAGGTTTATTTGATTTCAAGATCGGAGATTTGAAAATTAAAGATGGCACTTTTGAATATATCTCTCCTGAGAAACAATCCATCATAGACAGTCTGAATCTTGAGCTCTCCTTGAGCAAAGATGGAGAAGGAATTAAATTAAACATACTGCGAGGTGAGCTCAAATACCCGCAGAGGGATTTTCTTCTAAAGAATTTAGAAGGATTCTTCTGGGTAAAAAAGGACAGTTTATTTATCGAAACGCTAAAGGTTAAAACAAAAGATTCGGATGTGGAGATTTCAGGGAATGTGGGCAATCTGGGCGAACCGCAGTTTTCCTTTTCGGTCAAAGCAGAGCCGGTGAATCTGGAGGATATAAAAAAGTTGACCGGTGTGGATCTGGAGGGGATACTGGATGTGGAAGGGACCTGCCAGGGGAATCTCAAAAGATTTGGAGGAAGGGCAACCCTAAATGGTCTGTTTTTTGGGAGAAGATTCGAGCAGGTAAAGACCAAATATTCCTATCAGAACAAGAAGTTTACTTTTTCCTCCATCAGTGGCAAGGCTTTCGGTTCGCCTTTGAACGGAAGGGGAATGTTCAACTTCAGAAAAATACCAGAGGAGTATGAATTCGATGGGCAGGTGAAAAATCTTGATCTAAACAACATCGTCTTTGGAAGTCTTCAGACTGATTTTTCCGGAGACATTCACATGCAGGGAAGATCCACTTCAGAAAGAGAATTATTTATGCAGATGGAGATAGACCTGCAGAAGGGAAGAATAGAGCAATATAGTTTCAGCGGGGCTAAGGGAATTATGGACATCACCACCACCGCGGTACTCTTCCATCCCCAGTTTCTATTACGCTACAAGAATACTGGTGTAGCTTTAACGGGCGAACTACAATATGGAGGAGAAGTCGATATAGACGCCTGGGTGAAATTCGGCGACTTAAGAGATTTTAAGGATCAGATATTCATAAAGGAGATGCGGGGAAAAGGGAGTGCTTTCGTAAAGATCAGCGGAAAGACTGAGGATTTCGATATCAGGGGAAAATTCACATCGGACTCTTGTTATGTATATCAACTCTTTAGTTTAGATGCAAAAGTTGACCTTAAGATAGCTAACTTCCTCACCAAACAAAAAGGACAGGTGGACATTCGCTTCTTGGATGGAGAAGCCTGGGGTGTGGACTACGATAGCCTGATCTCCCGGATAAAGATAGATGATCAGTTGTTCAAAATAGACTCTGCCCGTTTGGAAAATCCCTACCTCAGATTAGAAGCCTGGGGTGAGTTGGACGTTTCCCAAACCCCTCAAACACTTTTGATCTACCAGATGATTTTAGATTATCGTGGAAATCGTCTGGAAACTCTTTCACCCACAGTGGTAAACATCGACACTCACAAGGTCCGAATAAGGAAGTTCGTTCTTTCAGGCAAGACAGGCGAAATCGATGTTTCAGGTGACATTGATTACGAAGAGAGAATGGATCTTTCCCTGAAGGTATCCGGATTGGACGTCGCTCCTTGGGCAGGACTTTTGAGTTCAGAGCCAATAGAGGGGAAACTTTCCCTTGAGGCTTTTTTGAAAGGAGATTTTTCCAATCCGCAAATTGACCTGAAAGGGGAAATCCAGCAACTCGAGTTTAAAGATATGCAGTTAGGCCATCTGAAAACGGATATATCATATAAAGAAAAAAAACTAAAGGTTAAAAATCTTACGGTGAGCGACATAGATTGGGAATATACCCTGAGCGGGTTTTTGCCTCTGGATTTATCCTTCGCTTCAGTAAAGCGAAGAGTTTTGGAAAAACCGCAGAATTTCCAATTTTATGCGAAAGGAAAACGACTCGAGCTAATCAGACTGTTTATCCCCGAAATCGAATATCTGAAAGGGGACTTTGAAGGTGACTTGAAAATCTCCGGAAGCTTGCTTCATCCTCTGTTTGACGGAAAGATGACTCTGAAGGATGGGAGCTTGAAGTTTGTTCAGATAGCTGATCCGGTTGAAGAACTGGCGGTGGAGATGAGGATGAAAAACGAAAATCTTATCTTAGACAAGGTAAGCGGTTTTATGGAGCACGGGAGGAGGAAAGAGGGCAGTCTCTTTAAGAAGATGTGGAAAGTCTTTTCTCCGGGGGGAAAAGTAAGAGGGGAGATAACCGGGTTTGGAACTATAAATCTAAAAGACATACACAACATTAACTATGACCTTTATTTCTCAGGAGATAAGATACCGATTGATTATGAATATGCTGATCTCTCTGCCATAGCTGACTTAAGCCTGGAGATAGGAGGAAAATCTCCGCCTTTAGTCACAGCCCAGATATTTTTCTCCGAGCTTTTTTACCGTGAGCCTTTTTCCACCTCTGGCTCTGGAAACTCTCTTACCTCCAGCCACAAAGAGGAGGACCTGTGGGACTGGAATCTGGACATATCCATGGCAAACAATTGTTGGATCATCAATGACGATGTAAATCTGGAGTTCAAAGGGGACGTTCTGGTGTTGCGTGAGGCAGGAGAACTGAAGATTTTGGGTAACATGGAGACCATTCGAGGAAAGTATTTTCTTTACGGAACCAAGTTTAAAATTGAAAAAGGTTCTTTTTTCTTTGATAATGTGGAGAGAATCGATCCCACAATCGATTTCTTGGTCTCCACCAGACTATGGGGAGGATCGTCAGGTTCCTCCGGGGGTGTAAGCCTTTTAAGCACCGGCTCGACTGATGAAATCAAGTTGGCTATCCGTGGCACCCTCTCTGAGCCTAAAGTGGAGCCAGCGCCAGGTTCACCATATTTTAAGGAAGATATTATAGAACTTTTGGCTTTTCAACGGGGCTCTGCCTCTGTAGATTCGGTAGGAATGGGAAGCCTGTTCCAGGAGAGGGTGATCAAAAGTCTGGGTGGAGCCTATAGCAGCAGGTTCTTGGAAAATATCGCCGGGCAGACTCTGGGGGTGGAGACCTTTGAGATCGTCCCCACCTGGAGCGAAAAGTTCAGGCTTACCGACGCTCAGATCACCATTGGTAAATACATCTCAGATAAAGTTTATCTTCGGTACTCCCGTCGCCTTTCTCAGTCCAGCGGACAGGAGACCGGTGTGGAATACAGATTGGACAAACACCTTCTGTTGGAGGGGCGCAAAGATAAGCTGGGACTCTTTCATTTGGGATTAAACTTGAACTGGGAATATTGAAGATTGTCACGCTTTTGCGTCTGGGCAAAGACTCGCTAATAAGCCCCCGTTCTCTAAGAACGGCATTTTGGCAACAAGAGAAATTGCTGATGACTCACCGGGTTTAGAACCCTAAATATCTCGATGGCCAATATCTTCACAAATCGATTTCTTCATTTTGTTTTCATCTGTTTAGGATTTATTCTCCTGGTAACGCCTGTCTGGGCAGATAATCAGAAAACACCAATCATTGAGAAAATACTGGTGCAGGGGAATAGCTGTTTCTCCGACGGCAAAATAAAAGATCAGATGAGCCTCAAGCAGAACAAATGGTATAACCTGTTCAAGAAAAGAAGATTCAGCCTTAAGAAAGCGGAACTAGATAAAGCCTCCATCGAT
Organism: Candidatus Zixiibacteriota bacterium; assembly: GCA_023127875.1. Next base: position 6,029 of record JAGMFA010000028.1, on the reverse strand, counting down.
TCTTTATATCATGTGCATGGATTCTTAGAGGTGGTGTGTGAAATCAACGCTGAGAAGGAAAAGAAAAACAGTTGCGTGGTTAAAGTAGAGATAGGGGAGGGTCCACAGACTAAGTTGGGGAACATCATCTTGAAAGGAGGACTGCCTGAGCTTGAGGAAAAGACGAAAAAAGAGATGAAACCTTTGAAGAAGGGCGAACCTTTCAACTGGACCAAATTGTATGATGTGGCTTTCAACATCAAGACCATCTATGCGAATAAAGGTTATCCCTATGCAGACATTCAAATTCTTGTGTCGGAAACAGAAGTAAGGTTCTCCTCTGAAGTAACTTTTAATGTTAATGAAGACAAGAAGGTCTTTTTCGGGAGGGTCACCTATGAAGGGTTGAAACTCACCAAACAGAATGTGGCTCGCCGGGAAATAACCATGAAAGAGGGGGAAGTTTATTCCCGAGAGAAGATCATGGATAGCCAGCAGAGGGTCTACTCCACCGGGCTTTTCAGCTATATCACCTTAAAGGCAAAAGATGTGGAGCAGAAACCGGACAAACCAGATTTCGTCTTGAGGGTGATCGAGAAAAAGCCAAATTATATCGGTGCCAGGGTGGAGATTGCGCAAAATCAACCCCAATCGGTAAATCAACAGGAGTATCTCACCATGGATTTCACAGGGGAATGGGGAAATAGAAATCTGGCTGGCACCTCCCGTAAGATAGGAATCTCCGCTTATTATAGTTTTAAAGTCGTTCCCGAGATAGAAAGATTGTCCAATCGGTTTACCCTGAGGTATGCAGAACCGTGGTTTCTGGGAACCAGAACCCTTCTGGATCTGGACGTGTATTACGAGCCTGGGGTAAAAAGCGCAGTCCAGAAGTATCGCATCGAGTCGTATGGAGGAAATATCAATTTCAGCCGGGAGTTTGGCAGATACACAAAGGTTTGGCTCACCCATAGCTATCAGCAGGTAAATATCTACGCTATTCCACCAGAGGAGTTGGAGACTTATAAAGAGGAACAGGGAATAAACGTGCGACGCAAGATCATCCTTTGGGGAGATAGAGATACCCGAAGCAGTATATTTATTCCTCTGGATGGATCTTTCACTCAGCTTTATACAGAGTGCGTGGGAGGATTCATGGGCGGAGACAACAACTTCTTCAAGACGTGGTTCTCTTGGTCTAGGTATAATAATTTGAGCAGGCGGAAAACGTTGAATGTGCTGGCTACCAGGATTAAATTGGGCTATGCGGAAGAGCTTACTCACAGAGATTTGGTTCCCAGCTTTGATCGGTTCTATATGGGTGGGGCATCCACCATGAGGGGATATAAGGAGAACAGCATGGGTCCAACAGATGAAGGAGGAACTCCCACCGGGGGAAAGGTAATGATAGTAGGAAATTTGGAATACCGTCGAGCCCTGTTTTGGAAATTTGGCTACACTATCTTCGTTGATGCAGGAAATTTGTGGGAAGAGGTAAAGCATATAAAAATTGAGAATTTCAAGCTCACCTCCGGTTTGGGAATTCAATTCTTCACCCCGGTGGGACCATTAAGGCTGGATTACGGCAGACAGATTCCCATTAAAGAAAGCCCAGAAACGGGAAGGTTTCATTTGAGCATATTGTATGCATTTTAAACATAGGGGCAAGGGTCAAGTTGCAAGGGGAAAGAAAAATTCATGGTGGAATGTTTGAGTCAGGGTTTGTTGTTGTGATCGACTTAAAGGAGAGAAGGCTCTATGTCAAAGCCCATAATCGGAATCACCTGTTCCATGGAGTATGAAGATAAGAAAAGAAAATACCCCACTGCTTATGCTTTCGATTATATCAAAAGAAGCTATTATGAGGTGGTAGAGAAGTCGGGAGGTGTCCCCGTAGTTTTACCCAACACTAAAAGAACGGAACTGGTTGATAGATTCTCAAACATCGTGGATGGCTTGATAATAAGCGGTGGGAATGACGTCGATCCGGTATTTTATGGGGAGAGGAGAAAAGCCAAGAATTTGAACATCACCCGGGAGAGGGATCTTTTTGAGATAGCTTTGGTGAGAAAAGCAAAAGCTAAGCGAGTTCCTATACTTGCTATCTGTCGAGGGATGCAACTAGTAAATGTGGCTTTGGGGGGAAGTCTTTATCAGGATTTTTCGTTTGAGGAAAAATTCTTTGATCATACCCTTGAAGGTTCTGCTCTTTATCACAAAAAGCATCCAGTCATCATCCAAAAAGAAAGCAAGCTTTTCTGCATTATCGGGAGAAGGAAGATAATGGTGAACACCAGCCATCATCAGATGGTGAAAAAGGTTGCACCAAAATTTATTGCCACCGCCTGGTCGGAGAAGGACGGAGTTGTTGAGGCAATTGAGTTGGAGGATGATAATTTTCTTTTGTGCGTGCAATGGCACCCGGAGTTAATGAAAGATAGAAGCTCAAAAGCCTTGTTCGATTCTTTGATTCAATCTGCCCTTCGACGAGCTCAGGATGGTGAGCAAAGTCGAACCGTCAGAAAATATAAATCAAAGAAATCAGGAAATTAATGTAAACGCAAAAAAGATTTTTACATGTCATTCTGACCCCGCCTTTGGCGGGGGAAGAATCTGATTTCCACCAGTCTGCATGTAACACTCCACCTAGACGAGAAGGCTCATAGTCAAGCAGACATATAAAGAGATGTTTCGCTTCGCTCAACATGACATGCAATGATCAACAGATGGGATGAATTGCGTAATGAACAAACAGGAATTGCTGTTAAAGGTTCAGCTATACGTCATAGCTGATAAGAAAATATGCGGAGATAAAAACATTGAGGAGGTGGTCTCCCGGGCGATTGATGGTGGGGCGGAGATGATTCAATATCGCGATAAGGAATCAGACTATGACGACTTTCTCAAGATAGCCTCAAAACTAAAAACACTTTGCAAAGAAAAAGATATTCCTTTCATCGTAAACGATAGGGTGACAGTTGCCCTCAAAACAGATGCGGATGGAGTTCATCTGGGACAGGAGGACCTCTCCATACAGGAAGCGCGAGGGATATTGGGTTTCGAGAAGATAATTGGGAAATCTGCAAAAACCATTCAGCAGGCAAAAGAGGCGGAAGATGACGGGGCAGATTATGTGGGAGTGGGTCCTATCTTCGATACACCTTCCAAACAGATCGAAAAACCCATTGGTGTAGAAATAATACGAAAGGCTAAAGATAGTCTAAAAATCCCCTTTTTCCCCATCGGTGGCATCAACCTGAATAATCTGGATCAGATCATCCGGGCGGGCGGCAAAAGAGTTGCGGTGATCTCTGCGGTTGTTTTGTCAGATGATGTGAAATCATCTGCGGCGAAACTTTTAGAAAGACTCCAGTATCAGGACCTAACTTAAGAGCGTGTCGAAAAACCATAAAATTATCCTTCATGTCATTCTGAACGAAGTGAAGAATTTAATAAATTCGACATGTTACAAATTTGAGATTCTTCGGCTAACGCCTCAGAATGACATTTTTCAACCGGCTCTTAAGTTAGGTGCTGGCTGAGAACATGATATGAAAAAGGCATAACGATTTTGGAATTGTTAAGATGATTGATGGATGGCCGTAATTGAATTACCGCTGATTTTTTAAACTCTTTAGAGTCTCCTTTACCTCTTCAGACTTTTGGGGGTCGGTGGAGAATTTCAAGAATTGCTCTAAGGTTTTTATGGCTCCCTCTTTTGAGCCTTTTTTAATGTAAAGCTTTGCCAATAAGAGGTAAGCAAGCTCAGAGTTTGGCTTAATTCTGATCACCTTCTGATATTCTGTTATAGCTTCATCCAAATGGTCAAGCTTAAAGAAAACGGCTCCCAGTCCTAAGTGTGCCTCCACAAAATCCTCTTTTATCTGGATTGCCTTTTGGAAATACTTAACAGCTTTATCAAACTCATTTCGGTGAGTGTATACTTTCCCCAAATCGTTATATACAATGGGATCCTCTACACCCAACTTTATGACCTTTTTATATCGTTTTATCGCCTCTTCCCAGCTTCCCTTAAAAGCATAGATCTTCGCCAAGTCAATATGTGCTTGTACATACTCCGGCTTTAGTTTAACAGCCTTTATATATTCTTTCTCAGCCAAATCCAAAACACCCTGGCGATAATATGTTTTCCCCAAAAAGAAATGGACATCTGGAGAGTTAGGATATTTTTGATTGGCTCTTTTAAAAATGTCCAATGCTTCAGGAAGCTTCCCCTGATTAAAATATTCTATCCCCTTTTCTAAAAGAGTAAGTTCTGGATATATCTCTCTTTGTTTTTGGTGTTCCCTTTCCATCTCCTCCATCATTCCCCTTTCACCAAAATATTGAGCTAAGAAGAAATGACCGGAACGACTTCTTATCGGATCCAAGTCCAATATATCCCGAAATCTTTGAACAGATTTGGGCTCAGAGGTATTTAAAGCTATCCAGGACAGTGTGGAAAAAAACGAGGTGAAGACCAAAATTGTGGCGACGTATTTAAAAGCAGAAGCCTTAACCACTGTTTTCAAAAAAAGCCAAAGACCTAAGATGGTATATCCCAAGGATAGGGCTGAGAAAAGATCCCAATCGCGTGGGGCTCCCAAGCCCGGGTCCATTACAAAGTGGAAAAGAAGCTGACAGGCGGTCACCAGTAAAAGAAAAATTATCGTGGGCCTCCGAAGATCGAAATGGTTTTTGAACAAAAGAAACGGTATCAAAAACAATATCAATCCAACCGGAGAGATCAAAAGATTTTCATTCAGCATATCTAATAAATGAGAGAAGGAGAAGAGAGTATAGCCGGGAGCATGCATCTGTTCGACCGGTAAAACGAAGATTCGTATAAGTCCCGGCTTGCTTTCAAATACATACAGCAGAAACAAAGTCCCGATCAAAAGCAAGCCCAGCCCCAACCCCCAAATTCTTTTTTTACTTATCCGCCCCTCCCCCCTTAACAGCAACAAATAAGCCAAAGAAGGTAAAAGATAAAAGCTGGCAAAGTGAAAAGCCAAGCACACAACAAATATAAAAATAATAAAAAGCAACTTTCCCCCCTTGTCCAACCATCTTATGGCAAAAAAGATATAGGCTAAAACGGAAAGATAGGCAAAGGAATAATGCTCCACGTAGCCAAAGAAAAGTTGTACACTCCCCATGGTGGCTAAGATTGAGAATACGAAAAATTTCTCAAATAAACTTTGCCCCATATAATCTGAAAATAAGAATATAAGGAAGACAAAAATCATTCCCGCGGTTATGCTGGCTATTTGATAGGCTAATTGACCATCAGCCGAGAAGAATATATTAAGAAATTTATAGCATTGAACGTGAAGTAATGATTCCAAAAGTTCACTCCATACCAGAGTCTTGGCTCCGTTATTCAAATTTGCCACATAATTAAAGCCATCGCCCAAGAAATAGGTTTTAGCCCTTAACACCCAGAACAAAGGAAAAGACAGAAGGCTGAATGCTACATACCAAAAAAATCTTTTATATTTGGAAGATTGTTCATAAAGAAATGCTACCGGCTTCCTTACCACCGTTCTTATCCCTTTGTTTATCCCCGGGATAAAAATCAAAGGAAAAAGCACGATGAAAATTATCTTTACATAAGGGGGGAAGTAGGTCAGATGGTTAATCCCCCAAACCCGATGATGGGGGAAGAAACTGGTTATGAAGTGAGCCAAGAAGATCACACCACAAAAAACAAAAACGAGGATGGGCAAAGCTGGTGAAGAAACGAGAGAAGCTTCACTAACTTTTTTTCTTTTTTTCTTCATTTAGATTATATAAGTTTGTCCCCGGAAACTGCTCCGTTCATGTGCGATCTTTTTGCTCAAGATATGAAACTGATAAAGCGTGTCAAGCAAATTGAGTAAGCTCACTGAAAAAAGCGTTTTTGCAGGGCTGGGAGCCCTGCCGAAAGGGTTTTTTAACAGCCCCCAAAGGTTCGCCCCTACCTCTCATGTCCTCCATGAAAGGAGCTAACTATTAACCATAAGTCGCGCGATCGAGAGTTGAAGCGGTTTTGTCATTCTGAACGAAGC